>NZ_JBHFKZ010000063.1:0-28157 GCF_042879375.1 Photorhabdus sp. RM323S | reverse complement strand
TTAGCCCTATTCACCGTTTCCGACAAACCGAGGTTTTTCACAAACGCGTTTTTATCCGGAATGTCTGCGCCATTTTGGTTTTTTGCCAGCTTAGTGTTGGCGTTGTCATTCACATCAGATACAAGCTTCTGAGTGGCAGCAAGAGTATTGCTACCGCCTGTTTTGTCTGTGAGTTGAGTTATTCCTTTTTGGGTTAATGAGGCGTCGTGAATTTCAACAGCGCTGTTATCAATTAACTTTTTGATAGCAGCAAAAAGCTGACTGTCATTTTTACTATCTAACTTAATTCCCGATCCTTGCACGGCATTAATTAATTCACGCTGAACGGTATTAAACCAGCCAGCGTCTAATAATGTGGGCGCAATACCAGCGGCAACATTGCCATTCGTGAATTCACCGTTTTTATCTGCGGTATTTGTAATATCACCAATTTTTTGCATAGCAAAACCTCACTCATAAAGTGATTAGAAAAAAATAAATAAAGGATTATTTAGTTGCTGTAACCGAATTGTAGAATTGTATGAGACGGACAAAGACGATTAAATTGACACTCCAGTCGTTTATTACCCCACGACCGTAGCGGATCACCGCAATAACTCCCACCAGCCACAGCATAGAAGATGGTGGTTTTGGGGGCGTTAATGCGCCACGTAAAAGGCCAATCTTCACCGTTTAATGCTTCACCGCAGCGAGACTGTCCCGCTCGTGCTTGTCGGTATTCAGTAATTGTAATGGTATAACCCATTGTTGCGGCCAGATTAATAAAAAACTCTTTTGACTGCCCGCCATCTCTTAATAATCGCGAAACAACTGTTTTCTGTCTTAATGGGATAGTATCAACTTCTCCGATACCGCAATCATCGGGCAAACCTAGTGATTTTTCCCATTCAGGCAGCATAATAGTAGCAGTTGCCGGGAAAGCCCCATCAATCAATCCCCACGCATCGCGATCACTTCGGTAATATGAATGAGCAATCGCTCTCGTTATTGCATTCATAACGGATGAGGGTTGACGAGTCCATGCTAGACCGGATGGCAATAGCCCGTTCAGCGCTGACATATAGTTTTCTGCACTATATCGACTCATGTATAGATAACCTCCCCTCGCAGCGGTAGCTCACCTATCCCCAATTTAATATTGCTTGTCGGATTCGTGATAACAAATCCTGCCGTTCCCGGCACGTCAGCAATCGCATATTGCAATTCGGAAATAAGAACTCTTCCTGTTCCGTCAGGATTTCCGCTTTCAAAAAATACATTATCAATAGCGGCTGCAATAGCATTCGTTACATCACGACTAACATACGATATCCCATTAATTGTGATATCAATTTTACGCTGAATTGGAGAGCAAACCCACACTAAAGCAGTGACTGGCTGCAACGGGTAAATATAATCGGCAACTCTTACTTGATCTCCAGTTGCTGACGTACCGTAGTTTTCTAAGCTTGAAAATCCATCCGTGCCAGTCGGGAAACCGCCTTTACCATTGTTATCGCACATAATGTAAATACCAACGGTCCCCGCCCCCATCGCTCGCCGACGAATCCAGACGCGAGTAACGCCCGGCACGGACAGCGCCCATAGCTTATAGTCATCATCAGAGCCGCCCGACAAAAGCCCCTGATACGCCAGCAGAATCCGGGAACGAAAATCATCTTCATTTTCAATATCTGCCCCACCGATAATCGGTGTTACTGCTTTTCCCTGAACATCAACCCCCGCAATACTCTGATCGAGAGTCAGAGTCGTCCCCGAGTCAGCATTACCCGTACCTCCTCCACCCGTGACATCATCAGAAATGTCGGGCAAAATTGCTGTTATCAATGCATTAGCCGCGCCATTTTGAGCAATACGGACATCATAAAGTGTTTTGTATTGATAACCGTCACCGCGATTGAGTATCGTTCCTGCTGGAATCATCGTCCCTTCAACACCGGTAAACAAATAATCATTACAAACAGCCGCATTGGCAGGTTTACGAAAGACTTTTTTCATTGCCCCCCAACCCGCGAGATGTTCATCAGTTGCAGTAAAGGGCGTAGTTTGCAATGCGATATAGTCAAGATAGCCGTAGTGTAAATGAGCCATCCCCGCGTCCATGTCAGCAAGAACGCCCATATTTGAATATCTTAGCAATGTACCAGCATCATCAAGTTCAGACTGTAAAAAGCTGCGGTTCTGCTCCCGTAGCTCAGATAGTGTTTGTCGTTTAAATGGCATTATGTTGTTCCCATACCCAGAAAAATCTTAGGTCTTCACTCTCTCTTCCGGGGCGCTGATAGCGAATAATCATATTTAAGCGATTTGGATAAACGATTTGAGTGTTGATATTTACAGAAGCGACAACGCCATCGTCTAACATCCACTGCAAAGCTTCACGCGCGTAATCTTCTGCTTTCAGTGCGACTGCGGTAGTGAGCTTTTGACGACGTATCAACCACAATCGCGAACCGATTTGATAATCCGAGCCGACATCACCCCACCAGCCCTTTCTGTCAACTCCGTCAATTTCGTCATCACTACGGGCCTGTCTATCTGTGAACAAACTGATTATCATTGCCGTTTGTAAATCGTTGCCCGTAACCAGATCCCCGTTACCCGCTAGCCAGTCAGCATGGATATGCTCAACATCCCAATAAGAGGTAATATCACTCATTTCACTGGTTCCCCTGTTTGCTGACTTGTTACTGTTGAGCCGCCAGATTCCACACCGGACACTTTATGCGTGTGCCTGTTGTAAGATTCGCGTAACTGTTTCATTGTTGAAGAGTTACTATTGCAGTTGTCAACGATATCACCTGTAACTTTTAGAATTGGCGTATTGCAAAGTACAGATTCGCTAGCGTTAATTGTTACCTGTGTTGCATTATTTACAGTCACTGACTGCCCTTTCGCCTCTATCGTGATCCCTGATTCAGTCAGCAAGATATGCAAGCCCCACTGGTTGTACAGCACCACTTCTCCGGGGTTTAAATTCTTATGCCGATATTTTTTATTGTTGCTTGCAATCACTACAGCGCTGGAACGATCCCCTCCAAGATAGCCGATAACAACATCAGTTCCGGGCGGCAATGCAGACGAGAAGCCAAATTCAGCCATTCTTGCAGTGTTATCGCGGACTTCTATCGGCGTCTGATACTGAACAACTTGAATGTTTCCGCTATCGCGCGAAGTCTTGATTTTTCCAAGACCTAACATCATTTCAACCCGGCGAGATAGCTTTCTGATTGCATCATTCATCATCTGATCGTCTCTCTTAAAATTGCGTAAAACTCATACGGCTGTACGGCAAAAGCCGCTGGAGGCATTAAAACTAATTGCGCTTGCGTGCCATTATCGCCGTTACGTGTATATGTCACTTCCGACAACAGCCATTGTTCGTTTTCAAGACCAAAAATAGGCATATGGATAGGGATCAGCGTGTTGGGTTGCCACAACTTACCGCTACTATCTCTCCACGAATCAACGGTCACTTTCAGCACTTTTGAGCGCCCGTAGCGACGGTTCATTTCCCAATCAATAGATTCTTGCGACCGTTTAGCTGATATGAGTGTACTTTCTATGATGGTGACATAGTTTCGATAGCGCATTTTTTTAGCTTCGGGATCACTTGCTGTAGCCAAAGTGACGACATCATAACCGCTATCATTGCTTGTTTCGTTCAATCCACTTATAGCAAATGAAAGTCCGGTATACTCAGAAAAACGTTCATTCATTGAACTATTATAATCTGATGTTTCAACGTTCTTACCCTGCTCAACACCACTCGCGGCTAGTTCCGTGCCTACTCGTGTCATGATTAAATTGCCGTCCGGCAAGTCGTAGTAAAGAAGAGCGGCAAAGCGGGTAACGCGATCAATGACTTCTTGTGATGACTCACCCCAATTCAACGTGAACTGGGGAACAATGGGCATATCATCAACATCAGAAGTCACTTGAATGTCGTACCATTGCGCGAGTTTTTGAGCAATCTGTAGCGGAGTAGCTTGACTGATAACGTTGTTAGGCCACTTTGCCGAGCAATCTACTAAGTCCTGACATTTGCCCCTGCCCGATACTTTTATCTCGTGTTTATTCTTGGAAACTGATGGGTTCCAGCTATCGATATATCCCGTTACCACTCTGTCATCACCCAAAAACACTTCGCATTTTTCACCGGGTTCTACAAGCTGCTTCTCATCATTGCCGGGGTAGTAATCCATTAACATTAAATCAAAATCCGATGGCAGCCGTTCAATACCTCTTGTCACCCGTACACTGTCCCACCCAAAGATGCGGCGTCCGCCGATCACTAACGAAAGTTCATCACTCTTCATTGCTTCAGCGCCTTAAATTTAATGGGCATAAATGCCGGGTGAATAGGGGAAACGGCTTGTATCAACTCATCACTGCGTTCAGCATCCTGATAGATTCGATTAGCAATATTTAAGACCGGCAAGACTGACGGTAAATTAAACTGCGTCAAACGTCCTTTTGCATCTTTCAGTGAGAAACTTTCAACAAATTCATAACGTAGCTGAACAAGGACCTGGAAAACATCATCGGCGGCCAAATCACCGGCTTTAATGATCGCGTTGTCAAGAGACTTACAAACACGCCGCTGAATTGTTGCGGCCTCATCACGATTAGCGGGGATCAGTTCGCTTGCTGTTTTTGCCATCGCCCCGGCAGACAGAACAACGATCAATAACGTGGTGGCTTCTGCTACATTCTTATCGACACTACTTTGCTGATATTGCGTATTTTTAAAGCTGGCAAGATTTTCAAATACTCGCACTTTCTCTGTCGTACTGCCGGTTGTATTAATGATTACGTTAATGACTAATTGCACTCCAGCAGCCAGCCCCTCAATTGAGTTAGCCTCATTGAGTTGTGAGAGGGCTTTTGATATTGCCTCTCGTCCCATGACCGCCCCGGCCATTTTCTCATTGACTACATTTTTATAGTTTTCACTGTCATTGTTTCGCAGTACAACACCAGTGGCTCCCGACACAGAACCGCCGATTTTCCCGCGGCTGTAACGGCTATAACGTTTACTACCAAAGGTGGAGTTCAACATGTCACTGAGATTGGTCACTTCATCAATTGACGATTGCACCATCTTTTCCCAGAAATTGACTGTCTGCTTGATGGTTTTAACGGCTTGTGTGACAGTGCGGATCTCACCTTTCACCATAGAGATGAATTTTGCGGCTGTCGTTGTAGCCGTTCTGAGCCAATTGGTATTTACTTTGCTGTCTGCCGCCGTGCTATTTGTAATAGCAAAGACTTTCAGACCAGATTCAATCACTGTGAGAGTGAACTCAAACACCCGGCCATTGTCCGCACTTTCATTTACACGCAAGCCGGACTCAGTGACGCTGACTGTTAGTTCTCCAAGTGTGGGATGTATCAGCGTCCCGTTCGCCCCTTCTTCACATGCCGCCACCAAGTTATTACGCTGTGTGATCACATCCGGCGCGGAATACACTTTACTGTCTTGAATGATAAAACCGCGAAGAGTAATCTTTCGGCTACTGCGGCCAAGGTCTTCAATCCATGCTGTATCGCGGTACGGATATTCATGTACCGCTTGCCGTCTGCCGAAAACGCTCTCCCCGGATACTACAGCAAATGGTACTCCCCGAAACGACGCCGGGTGTAAATTTTCCTTCCATGACCATTCCTGATCTTTCCCCAAAAATGATGAAATGGCGTCTTTAATCAATGGCATATCACCACCTTGTGGTTATTTTAGATACAAAAAACCGCAATTAAGCGGCCAGATATGAAAAAGCCACCTTATCGGTGGCCTTGAAAGGGGTCACTTCTTTATCTTATAGAGCGGAATGTTGATCTGCGGTATTCCCATTCTGCTACATGCCGACTGAACGTATTCTCGCCAATACGGCCAAACGTTGAAGGCTACATTATTTTCAGAAAATGCTTTTAGTTCGTCGCCTGTAAGCTTGGTTTCAGATAAATAAGTGGCATCAAAGACCACTTCTATTCCAACAGTGACATCCTCAGACTCTGATTCTTCGCTGCTTAATGAGTCCACTTTCAGCAATCTTATCCCTACAGAATACTCAAATATATAACAATGCCTGTTGTCTTCCTCGGAAAGAAAAACCTTTATTCTTGATACATCGCCGTAAGATTGAGTCTTGTGATCCTCATTGAACAACTCTGATAATACAAAAGAAGAATGAGCCTCCTCAGAAAGCTTAAAACTTGACTCCCGGATATTGACATTAACAATATGTAATTTGTTTTGAGCATTAATGAGTTCGGCATTCATTATGCTGCATCCTCATAGCTAAGATGTGCTGATGTCAGTTCTATTGTATCCGATTGAGAAATTTTTCTGTTCTTTTCCTTCCCAAGAAAAATACCTACGCAATTATCATCATTACGCCAATGTTGGTGCCTTTTTTGTTCTTTATCAATAGGTAAGGAAACATCCCTACCCTCTATAGTAATTGTTATATTTGGTTTTGCACCCAAAACAAAGCAGATGTCTGATAGCGTTCTGAGCGTCATGTTTCTTGAGCCGCTAAGGACCTGAGAAACATACGATTTTGTTTTTCCAAGTTTCTCGGCCAGCTCAGATTTTTTAATGGATTTATCTTCCATAGCAAGCAAAACATCTTCTGTTACGTTAAAAACAAGTTCCTCTTGCGCAAACAACATTTTTTCGTTGTTAAAAACGTGATCATTTTTCATGTCCATCCTCCTCGATTCTTCTCCAGTTAGAGTGGATCTTGCGGATGTTAGATTTGTTTAATTTTTGGTAATCTTTGTATATATAATGGCTTATAAAACAAACGCCACTTTTAGCTTCTGAATACCACAGATAACCCCTTATCGGGATTCTTTTAAGAGCATAAAATTTTTTATTAGATGGAAGGCTGCCTTCGCTAACCAAAGTATCAGAAGTCATTCTTTTGCCATCCGCAAGGCGTTTTATTTGAAGGACTATCTGCATTTCCATGTTTCTTGCCTTTTGCTTAACCAAACTTTTGGCTGATTCGTAAAAGCTTTCAACGGCACCAACGCAGTGGATTACAGTAAACTTTGAGCCATAGTATACAGGCTCTAGCTTCCCCTCGTCTTCCATCATCATCCTTAGCTCATAGTTAATATATATGTTAACTTTATTTTTATGTCAATGTGAATTATTGTGTAGCTTCTTTCACGTGACATTAATCTCAAAGTGCCATTCATCAGATCCCTTGGTACAGGGCGCTCTTAATCTGACTAACATTTGATCATTGTTACATTTTTTAATCTATCAGACAAATAAAAACACACTTAAACTAAATTAGACCATCCTTGGCTTCGGGGGTTGTAACCTTTTAAGCTGCCTGTGCGGTAGTGAACAAAATACTTGCATCAGTCCCAAAATGGGACTATCATAACTTTATGAAAATTATCTCAGTCAATACATTAAAGCAGTTCTGGGAAATCTATCCCGATGCTGAACAACAGTTGAGAGCTTGGGTTGACGAGGCCAAAAAATCCGTATGGAAAAGCCCCGCTGACATTAAAGCGCAATACCGCAATGCGAGCATCCTGAAAAACAGTCGCGTAGTATTTAATATTAAAGGAAATAGTTATCGTCTAATCGTTTCCATTTTTTATCCCATCGGCTGGGTGTACGTAAAATTCATTGGCACACATAAACAATACGATGCCGTAGATGCCAATACCGTAGAACCGGAGTAAACAATGAATATTAAACCCATTAGAACAGAACAAGACTATCAAGAAGCATTAAAAGCTATCTCACCGATGTTTGATAATCAGCCCGAACTTGGATCTCACGAATTTGATTATATGGAAGTCATGGTTTTGCTGATTGAAGCTTATGAGACTGAACATTTCCCGATTGACCCACCAGATCCAATCGAGGCCATAAAATTCAGGATGGAGCAATCCGGGTTAACAGCAAAAGACTTGGTGCCAGCTATCGGAAAAGTAAATCGTGTTTATGAAATACTTAATCGCAAACGTAGCCTTACGCTGCCGATGGTATGGAACTTACATAAAATGTTCGGGATACCTGCGGATAGCTTAATAAAACCGGCAAAACACGTTTAGTATGATGGCTCAAATCTGAGCCATCCTTATCTTTTGAGTTAATATTTCCAGCTATTTTCCATGCTCATGAAGTTTTCTCTGTGAATGATGAGATAACCGGCTTTTTGAGCTAACTCCATGAACGTGTTTAACGTCAGTACGTGGCTATCAGGGCGAACTATTTGACAACTATCAACCGCATTGTTACACATCGTGATTAGTATCTTGCCGTTTTCAGGGAACTGGATGCCGTTTAAAGATGGTGAGGTCTCTTTACCAAGATATTCACCCTCAAGGACTAACTTGTGAACATACTCAACAGCTTCGGGGATTTTCTCCGCTGGCAATTGATCAATGCTAGAAACGTTGAAACGCTGATGAATGAAACTATAAGCTTCTGGATACATCAACCCGCGCTTACCCACAAGCATATTTACAGCGTCACGTAACGGAGTGCGTTCGTCTGTTGTGGTTTTAGTGGATGTTGCCATTATATCTTTTTGACTGAAATAACAATCTTCCAGTTTTTCGAAAACATCCCATGCTTTATCCGTATCAAGCATTTTAGCATGACGAGCCGCTCCGCGTTCGGTCCATAAAGTTAAGCTTCGGGCACGTTTACCGATTAACTGAATGCCGCTTTCAACAGAGTAGCTTAAAGATACTCTGTTTTTAAGCTCTTGTAATTCTTTACCTTTTAGAATAAAGAAATGTTTTCCTTCGCTAAATCTATCAGCATTTCTAGCGTGGTTCTGACGAATTCGTACAACATCTGTTGTATATAGTTCTGCCAGTAACTCAGTTGTGATTACTGGAATACTGTTATGAATGATAGCCTGGAGGTTTTGGGCTGAAATTTGATTAGTCATTGCTGACTCCTTGTATCTTTTTCGAAGAGAAACCACATGATGGTGCCGGGAGGTTCGAAACGGCTACAAGTACCGCGGACTTATTCCCCTTTCGGGTGTTGTATTCGTCGCCCTCCCGACCTTGATCGGGGTGTGGCCGCGCACTGCGTCCACTGAATGACAGACATAAAAAATCCAACGCTAACGGGGTTGGTTTGATCCGCTTGTAAGAGGTTTCGAAGCCTCGTAAACGCAAGATAACTCCAGAGAGTAATCCTGTCAACAATATTTCTTGCTGAAAGAATGTATCAATAGTGTTATGCATTTCATTAATTGCTATACTCGTCATGTCGGTTTTCCTCTAAGATTTCCGGCTACTATAAGACCCCATTGGTGCCAGCCTTTGGGGTTTTGTCATTCTGGGATTACTATCCCTTCATTTTTTAGCGATTCCTTCACTCTCCGAAGAATTTCCTTACTCAAAGATCTATCACCCGCATCAGCTATCGATTGAAGAATCTCTTTTAGCTTTGTCGGCATCCGAACAGATACTGGTTCAGCTACTTTCATTAACATCTCCTTTGTATGCTTTTGTATGTGGTATGCATACATATTAATTAGGTACGCATTGATAGTCAATAGGTACGCACTTAATCTATCTTGTAGTTAACTGAATAATAGAAATCCATAATGACCAAGCGACAATACAAACATCCTCAAGTTAATTTAAGACTTCCTATTGAATTAAAAGAGGAAATGGCAAAGATTGCTGATAAAAAAGGGCGATCCCTTAACACCGAAATGGTTGCAGCCATTGAGCATTGGATTTCTCAAAACTCAGATATAGCTCACAAACCAAGCATAGAAGAAAGATTGGTTTCTATTGAGTTGGATGTTGAAAAAATCAAAAAACTGATAGAAATCAATAAATAGTTGATATAAATAACCCCGCTTCGATGGCGGGGGTTTTTACTGAAAAAGTGCCTTCATTTTGCATTAAGATCAATGCCACAATCTGAGACAAGTTTATCTACAGCTTTTGTTGAACCAGCAACATCGCCATAGTATGACGACTTGGCATCAGTCCCGGGAAGAACTATTCCAATTAAAAATTTAGATTTTGCATTCTTTAACTGAGATAGAAGTGAAATAATACCAATTCTGTCATTGCTGGCTATCTCCATTGAATTATCATTTCTTCTATCCATTATTGCATCAAATTTTACTATGTCATTGGAGTCAATCTTAATCATAAGATTCATTGGCGCTTTCACACTTTCAGTTTTTTTGTCTTCTTCGATGTATGAAATAGACAACTCTCCATTATCACAATCAAAACCAATAACACCAGATGAATTGGATAATGTTCCCATCATAAATGATTTTTTTTCATTAAAGATATTTTCTTCTGACCTAGTTATCCACTGTGCATTCGCAACACATGAAAAAATTAGTAAAAAAACACAAATAATATATTTACTCATAAATAACCTCTTTATTTAATCAAATTGACTAATCATTAATCAAATTTATCATAAACTCAAGGATATTGCATTGATGTTGTTACCCTGCCACCAGCTTTTGATGAAAACTGCTGGCGTTCTCCGGTCTTACTGTTGACTAGTGTAATTTCAACTTGAAACTTGTTTTCCCCTATAGCGGTCTGAATTGCCTCAGCCATGCTCTGAGCAAGTTCGCTATTATTTGCTTGATTGGCAAAAATAGAGGGAGGTCTGTTGGATGCTGCGTTATCCGATTCGGGCGGTGCGGATTGATTCATTATGCGTTGCTGGCTTAGATAATATTTATCACGCAAACCCTGCCAGCGCGGGTCAAAGATGGCAGCAGTTATTGCATCTGTAATCTCTTTTTCACTAAATGGTTGTTGGCCATGATTTTCTTGTTTTATCATGGCGTTAATCAGTTTTTCCAGCACTTGAGGTTCATGTAGATCTAAGGGCTGGCTAGCAGGGTAACTTGTTTCTCTTGACACGAAATTGATATATGACTGGGTATTATTTCTATCTTTTCTTGGTGCGTAGGTGCTAATTATGCTATTTAACGTGTTTATTTTTCTGTCACCGTAAAGCATTAGTTGACGAGCTAATGCCGCATTCCCATCATGACTATTAGCAAATTTGACAAATGTTCCACTTTGCCCCCTAACATATCCAATACCGTTTGGCGCATCACGTACATTGCCGGGATTATTGTTTCTCAAACCGAATGAATCCTTTACTGGTTTTCCGTAAGGATCTGGGTATTTCGGGGGTTCTACTTTCGACGGTTCTGGAATCTTAGGTGGCTCAGGTACTTTGTTACCAATAGATTTTTCTTTGTGATTTGGGAAATAATACGCATTTAATTTTTTAATAAGGTCTTCGGATGCATATGTAAGTTTTAAATCTAATGATTCTTTCCATGTTAGTGTGTCTTTGAATTTTTCATCTTTTTGCGCTTTTTCCAAAAGCTCCTTTTGCTTACCTCCAGCATTAAAATTAAACAATGAAAAGCCAGATGTAACCCCATCTGTCACTGTTCTATCCAGAACTGAAAGCACTGTTTGCCCCGGATCTGAAAGCCAAAACTGATTTTTCCATTTTTCTGTATTACCCTCCCATTTTGCTGATATTTCATTTAACTGGGAATTAACTTTAGTTAATTGCTGATTCAGACTATCTGGAACGGTCAATCCGAACTCATCAGACTTAGCCAATAACTCTTTAAGCTTGGCACCATCTCTCAATAGAGCCAATGTATGTTCATCAAGCCCAAGAAAATCCGCGATTGTCTTTTGTTTATCAGAAGAGTATTTAGGAAACGCTTTAGCTAATTCTTGAATGGTTTTATACACATCCGCAGTACCATCTTTATTTTCATAGATATGCACCCCCATCCCGTTCAATTGAGCTAATTGGTTTGCATTTCTAACCTGTAGCGGCTCATTGAAAGATTTATATAACCCCTCTACAGAATTAAAAGCATCATCTGCGCTTGCTCCCAGTATCCGCATAGTACCAGCCAATCTCGTGAAATTTTCGATACTCATTGCGGAATTTTTAGCGCCTACATTTATCTTATAGGCTTCTTTCCCGGCCTCTTTCATTGTCTGATAGGCTTTTGTTACACCGTATGCTACCAGTCCAACACCACCTAGTTTCTTTGCTATCCCGCCGTACTTTGTTGCCAGTTCGCCAAAATTCTTAAGTGGCGGCACCATGTCACCGATATGTTGAACATTGTCTTTGGCATAACGTGACATATCCCGTAATTTAGTCCCGATATTTGCTACGCCGTTTGTGGATTCAGAACCACCAAGTTTCAGCCCTTTTTTGGTCTTTGCTAGGTTGGGATTAAGGCCATTCAGCTTCTCATTGATTTCATCAATCACTTTCGTGACATTCTCATCAGCGTTCAGCTCAAAATCGAAAGCGTTAGCCATCACTTCGCTCCTTACTTATCCGGTTAGCTTGTTCGGCCCACCACTCAAGCCGCGATTGAGTTAAGAGCCACGCATCACGCGGCCCCCACTTGTAATAAAATGTGATGTCAGCAGCTAATTGCTGCCAGTTATTGAGCGCTTCGAGTCCAAAAAACCTAAAAGGAACTCCTGACACTGACTAAAGTCACTGATTGCCATTTTTTTCAATACTGACTCAGGGACGCCAGATACCAGAGAAATCAACAATCGCATGGGAGGCAACGAACTTGCTGATTTACTTTGCACTTCATAAAACTGTTCAACCTGAATCAACACTGGCTCTTTCAAATCAATCTGCTCGTAGCGGACTTTGCCGTCATTGCTTTCAATTGGGGTGTTTAGTACGATAGTTTTAGTGGTTTCTAACATGTTGATTCTCCAAATTAATTTTCAGTTACCGACGTGCCTTCCCAGCGCACTTCAAATGTTGCGTCTTCACTATTGACTTCCTGTGTGTTAACGGTCCACATACCCTCACCGATGATCGTCTTACCGTTTGCCAGTTCGGCAACGATAGTGACATTAGTCTGATTGTTAAAGTCAGCAACAGTTGTCCCGCCACTATCACGGACCTTGCATGAGATGAAGCCCGCCTGCGGTTTTTCTTTGTAGCCGTGCACATAATCCATGCCGGTCAATGTTTTGCGGGTGACAGTTGAGGGACTCCATGTAAAGTCCCCCGCAACCATAATACTGATGCCATCGACGGTGACATAAGCGGTACCCGCCAGCCGTTTTGATGTATTTGCCATTTTTTTTCCTTATGCTGCCGGTTGTAAGCGGAATTGGTTAAGTAGCGCAAAGACACGTAACTGATTGATGAGTGTACCTGTCCACAGGACGTCGATTCTGTTCGGATTTTGTGGATTGATATCGACAATCAGCCCGTTCGCAAAGCTCTTCGAATCTTGCACATAGCCGTTGTATTCCAATGTCCGGTACTGCGCGATAAGCTCCGCGCGGATAACATTCGGCGTCACAATTGCTGAACCCGGCGCATAGCGGCTGGCGTCTTTCACTAGTTTCATCCGTGCAAATTTGCTCGTGATTTGAGTGCGGATATAGCGCGTGACGTACATCAGCAAATACAACGTCTCAACTTCCAGATAGCTATCGTCATTATCGCCAAAGCTATTCTTTTGATAAGTCGTGATGATGTTTTCGACCTGAATTGTGCCGTCATCAGCAACCGTAAACGTTGAAATCCCGCTGTGTAACAGATTGTTACGTTCGATTAAGTCAAGCTGGTCCTCAGATGCCGGAGCTAATACGCCACTTACGGGTAATGTCTGTAGCGGCCTACCGGGGTCGTTACGTAAGCTTGGAGCAATCGCACCCGTCAACGCCGCAGCCCAAACGTAATTCGGCGTCGGTGATTTAGTGACACCCAACAATGTTTCATGCTGATAATTTCTTTGCTCACCGAAGTTAGCCAGCTCACCGTATGCGCCACTGATCGCACTAAATGAATGACCGTAAAGCTGCTGTTCCCACGACCATCTCCCGACCGTATCAGACAAAAACGCTTTCACATCATCAAGAGAAGCGGTATCAGTGTATGGGTTGGCAATAAAATCAAAGGAACGGTCCTTGAGATTGCCTAATGCGTTTTTAAGATCTGGCGCACCCGCGCCGCCTGACATCTGAGTGATTTTCAGTTCCATACCTGCGGGAGTAAATTCACCGCCCGACTGACCCCGGTAGTTCAGCCGTAAATCAATACTGTTACCGGCAGAGCCTTTGTTTTTCGCAGTTAACGTCACGGTATCCGCAGCGTCGTAAGTGACAGCGGCGGTAACAGGCAATGTCACTTTTTTGTTAATCGCGTCTGACAATGCAGTAGCGACTTGCTCGGCTTTGTCTGTTGCAACTACAGTGACTTGCACACGCTGACCGCCGATATACAGCGAGATAACGCCGGTGTCGGTTGCCGGGCTGGAGACTTTTACACTGCCTTTCGCTGCAACAGTGCTATCAGCATCGCTCAAGGGAAGAACCCAAATTTCAGCGGCTTGATCATTAGCGAAATAAGCTTCGGTCATGCCATGCAGCATCGAACCATTGCCGTATAAATTAGCAACTTGGGCAGCAGAAGAAACACGCTCCGGGATATCGGGTTTTGCTGTAGACGTACTCAACATCTGACCGATGATCAGTGTGCGCTGTGTCGCAATTGCGCTATTCGCCATCGAATTATCAAATTCGACATAAAAAAGCGGTGCCCGAATGTTATTCGGGACGCGTGAAAAGGGTACGGCCATTATTCATTCTCCTTGACTGCCGCCTTTTTAACTGCTTTTTCGGGCTGACATATTTCAACGTCACCGTCTTTTAAGCGACGATGCCAAAAAATGTTACTGGGTACTTCGGTGCAAGATTCGGGCAAAAATTCGCCCTTGACGGGATCGCGTACGCGCCGCCCAATAACGGGTTTTACAAACATGGGTTACTCCTGAGAATTAATTCGGAAAATTAACTCGAAAATGAGGTTCGGGGGTGCCGGGAGGCATAGCGATTGTGACGTCCATTTCGTCCAGTTCTGCGGCTTCGATTTCGTAGAAATCCTCGGGGCCTTGGTAATATTCGATATCCAGTTCCATTAACAGTTGTGCTGTATGGCCCTCGCCACTGGCATCAATATCTATTGTTGAACGTATCTGTTGATATTGTTGCGTCTGACGAGTGAGTTCATAACTGTTAATGACCGCTCGCTCTATCTGTTCGCGTAACAGTTCGAGAGACTCCTCTGCTTTAACTGCCCCATCGTCTTCCGCTTCGCTATCAAGTTCCTGCAATCTACCGGTAATGCGTACAGTCGTAACCGTATTGAACTGGGGTACATTACGTCCCAGTGAATTTTTGACGTCGATGGGAGTTTGAACAAGAATGACTGGATACATATCTTCCGTTGTTGACCAGTCGCGTGGTGAATAAACCCGCGCTTCTGCGTCTGTCTTATGTTTGAGCGCGTCAATGACTAGCGCCCTGATACCGGCTGCGTTCATGATTTCACCTTATTAAGAATGAGTTTTGTCCCACCGTGACTGTCGGGCTGAATGTCAGCCACGGCAAACAATGTGTTGACAGATACGCCGCCCACAACACCAACAAATACCCGATCCCCCCTTTTCGGCAGTGCCTGAAACTCAGCATCACGCACCCCAAGTACGGGAGATGTGGTATTGATAGTGCTAGTGTCATCTAATGATTCGACTGTTTGAGTATATGCTCGGTCAAAAATACCGTTTATAAAGTAGGGTTTTCCACTCGATGGCTTATATTCAACCATATCACCGAACACGTTGTGTAGCGGCTCAAGTAAATGCTGGTCCCAATTAATCCCCATTATCAAGCCTCATGACTGATTTTAACGCCATCATTGACCGTAACAGTTGGGCCATGTTGAATAAGGGCTTGTTGCCTCAGTTTGTTAACGTCAGCAACAACCCCCAATTCAATCAAGCGATCCGCGTCTTCCGGGCTTAGAATCAGTTGCACGAGCTCTTTGTATTCTTTGCCGTTATGCTTAACTGTTTGGCCTTTCAGCACAACAACGATTGCCTCACCCTGATTATCAGCAGGGTTTTCATCGTCAGTGTCAGGAACAGCGGGATCTTCTTCCACTGTTTCTATCTGATAATCCGGCAATTCTTGACCATCAACCATTAATTCAGGCGGCAAGCCGCCCAGTTCGTTTTCGGTTTCTTGTTGCTTATTTTTTGCCATATCACACCACCGTCGCACACAACGAAGCATTTACCCGGCTTGGGATAACAAGCGGGGACGATTGTGTCATCAAGTAACGCTGCGCCGGGTCGGGATTTACCCAGCTTTTTGGCGCATAGGCCAAAGGTCCGTATGTGAAGTCTGGATCAAGAATCAGGCCGAACGCGCGCGTTCCCATCAAATCCGCACTTGACATAATAACTGTGCCATCCGGCAGCATCGGTTTTTCAACATTATCAATCGGGTCAATAAACCAATCATTGTATAACCAGAGATTGAAATTACCCCAAATGCCCTTAAATACAGCCCCTTTTTGAACTGTTGGGCCGATATTCACCTGATTACCAAACGGGTTCAACGCCGGGAAAGTTATTGCAGTATCCTTGATAGACGTATCAAGACGAAACGCTTTCCATGATGAAGATGTAAAAACCAAATCAGTTGGCACTGCGCCAGACTCTTTCAGAATTAACGTCTGCCAGACTTCAATATCGTCACTCGGCTGCGTGTTTGTTGTTCCCGCAGCGACTTTAGTCGGCCATTTGTCTGAACCACTTAATGTAACAGTTAAGTTAGATGAACGACCGAAATCAATCACGGTAGTTGGAAATCCATCACCAACAACTGTAATTTGTGATTTGACCAAAGCGTTAGCAGCCATCCACTCTAAGCGCCGGTTAATCATGTCGATTTGATCGGCCATCTCGAATTGTAAATTCAGCATTTCGCGTTCTGCTGCCGTGTACTCACCGCCAATGCGTTCCCCAATTTGACGCCGAATGGGTTTGCGTAAATCCGGAGCACGTTTATCTTTGATATACGCAGGCTTGAATGTGTTTGTCTGGTATTTACGGCTTTCAACCAGCTTTCCTTCAACAAGCGGCGAAACAAATGGCGACATACGGCGCTTACCAATGTCAACATCAATAGACACTTCCTCAGTTTCATAAGTCACTAAATTTGGAAAGAAACGGTCCAACAACCAGTTTTGACTAGTAATCAGATTCGGAACAATTTGTACCAGAACATTCGTATCGTAAATATTAATGTTACTCATGCAATATCTCTATGCAATGACTGGCAGCCTGGGCTGCCAGCCTGAATTTAAAACGAGCGCATTCCTGCCGGGTGAATGGCATTAAATGCAATAATGGGGTAATGAGATTAGGCTATCGGAGCCTGAATACTATCGCGTATGAAAATAGCAGAAGGACGTAACGCAGTTTTCAGATCTTCAAGTGTCCAGCTTGCATCAAAAATGAGTCTGTGTTGGTTAAATTCACCCATCAGATAAACACCGCAAGTCTTTGATTCTGTTGTTGTATCAACATCATCAGCGAGAATAGCGACGGGTTTCTCTCTGCCGTCTGTGCCTGTTTTAACACTCAACACATACTCTTTTAATTCAGTGATAAGCCCTAAAACCGTTCCTCGTTTCAATAATCCCACTTTTGCAATTGTCACTGTGTCAGTCACTAGTTGCAAAGGACCGGAGACTAGCTGATCGGGAACAAACATTGTTGATGTCATGCCCGGCGCAAATGGGTTTTGTCCGATTTGTTCCATTATTTTTTACCTTTTACAGAATTATAGAGACTGGTTGCATTAGCAACAATAGCCTCAACAGAGCCGCTAGCGGGTTGTCGGGCATCAGGCCCTAACCTGACTTGTTGTGCCTGTTGCATACGCTCATCTAACGAAGCGCGACGCGGGGCTGTTGCTGATCCCGTTAATGCTAAGGTGCTGATCGCTTCACGTGCTGACATGCGAGTATTGAACGCTAAATGCGCGGCCATGTCCGGTCTGCCCGCAGCATGTTTACTGCCGAAAATAGCAGCGCATCGCTTACGTTCGGCTCGGCGACCTTCTTCTTTATCGTCATTCTCTTCGGCGTCCGCATCATCATCGTCATCATCAGCGCGACGGGATTTAGCCTTTTTCCCTTTTTTAGATGATTTATCCTTATCTTTGTCGTCATCTTCCTCGGCATCAGGATCATCTTTGTCATCCTCATCAGCCTTGGTATCGTCATCTTCATCTTCGGCGTCTTCTTCGTCGCGGTCCTCTTCTTCGGCACGACGCGATTTCGCTTTTTTGCTTTTTTCTTTGTCATCATCATCTTCTGACGCTGATTTTTTGATACCCAATAAATGGGCGAAACTCAACTTAGACATGTATTAAACTCCTGATTCTCTCAGTAATTTTCGGAATGCAGCATCGGGAGTGATAACCTCGTCTGCTAATCCCAGACTGACACCCTCAGCGGCTAAAAAACAGGCTGCCTGAGTATCGCGAATAGTTTTTTCAGAAATGCCCCGATTGCGGGCAACCGTACTCACGAACAGTTTTCCCATCGCGTCTACGTCATCCTGTATTGCGTCGCGGGCCTGTTCAGTTAGCGGAACGTACGGGTTGCTTTCTGCTTTACGGTCCCCATAAGTAATTATTGTCACTTGCAAACCATCCTCTTTAATACGCTGCGACCAGTCGCAGTGAATGACAATTACGCCGACTGAACCCACACCTCCGGTGCGCGGGACATAGATTTTGTCTGCGGCACTGGCTAACGCATAAGCAGCGGAATAAGCGGCTTCGGATAAAATGGCATGAATGGGCTTTGTTCCTCTCGCTGAATAAATCTCGTCTACCAGATCAAAGCATCCCGCCACTTCCCCACCGGGTGAATCAATATCCAGACAGATACCATTAACTTCGGGATCATACAGCGCGGTAAGAAAAGATTGTCTGATACCGTCGTATCCCGTCATACCACTGTATGGACGCAAACAACCGAGTTTTTGCACTAGCGTTCCTTGAATCGGTATCACTGCAATCCCTTCCACAACGTCATAACCGGCATCGTTTTTAGGACGTGAAAAACCACCGTCATCGTCCCAATCCGACATAGCGTTAATTCGCGTGATGCCGAACCGGTCAGTCAGCGCAGCCATTACGACTTCGGCTTTGCGCGGATGTAGCGCTAATGGGGTGTTAAATAGCCGTTGTGCTAAATGTGGTAAATTCATTACTCCACCTTGGGATCTTGAATAGTTTTATCAGCGGGAGTATCAAGCTGGGCCCAGCTGGGCGGAGTTAGTCCGCGTTCTTTAAATGCATCGAGTTCACGCTTACGCTGATCGAGCATCTCTTCCCAGTCTTCACCGGCGTTTTCAGCCGCTTCCATTTCTAACGTAGATAAACCAGCATCCATCCCAAGAATTGCCCCCTTCTTCTCCGCGACAGGATCTACCCAACCCCGGCCCGGCCCCATCCACTGCGCACGGCAATAGGCGGCCCGCGCTTCAAGAAAGTCTGGTGCACCGGTTGGCAACGGTAAATCTTCTGTGTCGTGAATTTCTTCAATAAATGCGGTCAGAATGGGTTGAGCAAAGCCAATAGCGAAATCCGCACGACGACGTGTTAGCGTCTTGCCGGATTCTAACATGGCTGAACGTGACGAACTGTAGTTCACATCAGACCAGTCTTGCGTCACTTGCTGAGTAGATAACCCGGTTGCTGCCGCAATATTACGCAATGCCGCACTTTCGAAGCCTTCAAAGTTGCTATGTGGCCGTGCTGCATTCACGGTATTGATACGCTCGCCGGGGTACAGGATTGGGAGCCGCGCCCCGTTTTGTAATGATAAGCGGCGGTCATTGTGAAACTCGACGCGTCCCTGTTGATATGCGCCCAGATTCTCATCTTCACTTTCACCCAAGGCCGATTCAACTAATGCAGGATCATACGGGGATTCAATATAAGCGGCGAATATCGCATTGAGTATTGCCGCTTCAAGTTCTGACTGATCATACTTAATCAGCATTTTCAAACGCTGAACAACTGGCGTTAAAATGCCATTGCCCCGGTGCTGTGCTCCGCGTTCATGATCAAAGTCGTGGACGACATGCGGCCTACCCCACGGTGTTTCACGCGGCACACGCTCCCACGTCGTCGTTTTTGCACCACTCCACCAGTCGCCAATGTGGGCTTCCCTGATATGGTAAAACACAGGTGCGCCGTCGTCGTCTATCTCTACACCACCGCGAATGTGAGGCATATCAAAATTTTGTTGGGGGTTGCTGAGTCGGTCAGGATCAACAATTTGAACCGTTGTTGCATACCGCCCGCGTCCGGGGCCTAACCTGTCTGCGCGGTACTGTAAAACGGCGAGCGCATCACCGTCTAACAATTTATGCCTGAATGCCAGACGCAACATCTGTGAAACTGTCTGCTTGCGCTCAACGTCACAATAACGCCCCGGATCATAAGCCCATGAGCGCCAGTGTGCTTCAACTACTTTTCCGTATTCATCAGCCCATGTTGCATCAAACGCTTTATTACCGGTCACCAGCGCCAGCATCCGATAATCAGGCTTAATAATAGGCCGGAAATTAGCACCGACTGCATTATCAAGAACCCGGGTGATTGCACCACTAGCCCAACCATCATTACGTGCCAAATCACGGACACGCGAAACAATCCGGTCACGATAAATATTGATTTCATTGTCAGGTGACCACAGTGCAGGTTGCCAGTTCGCAAGCTGATCACTAGATGAATCAGCTGCATCATACGGTACCCGACTGCCACCAACCAACATTGATAGTTTTTGTCTAGAGGGTGGCAACGGTTGACCGTCCGGGCCTAAAATTCTCACTGTATTCATCAGAACCTAAACCTTACTGGCCTGCGCGGCCTTGCTACGATACCCAGCTGGGCTTGCAAGAGCTGAATTAGTGCCATCAGATCGGCAATGCCTGATTGCTGATAGGACACTGAGCGTGTGCCATCACCCTGCGTGTATGAAAACGAAACGCCGCGTTGCCCGGATGCTAAGTCAATATATGCCTGTTGTGCTTTCGTCAATGCGTCTTGAAGTTGCTCGCGCGTCATTGCACCAGCAAGCAAGCTCGTTTTTGGATTAAACATAGTGATCCTTATCAGGAAAATGGCTGTCCGTATTTCAGGGGCCACTATAATTAGTGGTAAATATGAACCGCTTATTTAAAAAGGGGGGCAATATGTCAATATTTGATGATCACGAAATAGAATTACCCGCATGTCCTGAGTGCGGCATCAAGACGAAAAAGAAAATCAGATGGCTCAAGAGTCATCGTTATTTCATTTGTCGCTGCGGTAGTCGGATTAATATCGACAGTAGCAAGATGACAGCAAAGATCAGGAGCGTTGAGAGCAAACTTAACAAGCTGTTTAAATAAAGCTATATCAATCACAATTTTGTTTAATGGTAAAACTAGCCTGTCTATATCATCAGTACAGACAGGCTTTTGATTTTTATCGGGAACATTAAGTTTCATATATGATACCTAAGACGGCAAAAGTTGAGACATACGTTTTCGTTTCTGCTTTTCCGGCTCTTGAATAATGACTCCGGGATATTGCAGGCTGATTTTTTCTTCCGGCTCTGCGGGCGCTGGCAATAATCGGCCCGGATTTTCTGTGATGCTTGTGACTAACGCATTCAGTTTCAGCCCCATGTGTAGCAGTCCACATAACGCCGCATACGCATAAACTCTACAGTCCAGCGCTTCGTTTGCACGGCCCGGTAATTGTTCCCAGACTCGGAAACGTTGCCCGCCCGACTCTTTTAATACAGAGCGCTCTGCTAACAGTTGGCTGAAATAATTCAGGTCTCTGTCTGCCGGAAAGTGCATATAACTGGCTGACGCCTCACCGGGCAGCGGGGGATCGATATGTAACCGGCCACGGATAGTATCTTTTGCCGCATTAACACCAAGAATAATGGGCTTAAAACTCGACTTGGTGCGCGGTGTAGGTTTTTTTGTCGGCCAGACCGGGGAGCGTTTGCCGCCCCGTGCCGATTCTCCCTTTATAGCCCATATCCGGCGACCAATTCTAGCCTTAGAGAACTCATAGACTTGTTGGGTATGGTGTCCGCCAGAGTCCATGCAGGCCGCCATGATCGTAAAACCACGCCCGTCAGCCCGCCGCCATATCTGCTTCAGGTAGGCATCTAATCGTTTCCATGGTTCATCAGTTTCCAAATCACCCTCAATCACATCGTAAGCAATTGACCAGCTTTCTTCATTGCGGCCCCACCCGACAATTTCAATTTCGAATCTGTCATCTTGCGTATCAATACCCGCCGTCAAAACAGCCACGCCATCAGGGACTTCTGCCGAAAAAACTTCACAACGTTCTAATAACCGTTTCTCACTGAGTGCTTTCTCACCCCGATCTTCATAGGGTTCACCCAGAACTAGGTTAATAAATGTCTGACGCATCAATGGGTCATTTTTTACCCGTAACCATTCCGCAACTAAGTATTTCCACGCGGCGTTCGGAAACAAACTGTATCCAGCCCAGATATGAAATCCGGCATGACCTTTAAACGGCTTCGTTGCCTGCCACTCTCCGCGCTTCACCATGCCGGCTTTTTCGTTGTGATGGATCACACAGCCGTTGTGACGACAAACATAGTAAGCCGTGTCCGGTAAACCATTACCGTTCTCGTCTTTGTCCCACTTGATCCCGTAGGGGGTGTCTGGGCCGCCCCATTCAAGAACTTGATATTCATTGCAGTGTGGGCAAGGAACGTAATAATAACGCTGGTCACTATCGCCAAATGATTTTTCAATACGGCTAGTGCCTTTCACCGTGGGGGTTGAACCCAGCACAATCTTTCGATTCCAGAACGTTTCAGAACGCTTTGTACCTAGTGCTATCTGATCACCTTCAACCCCAGCCCCGCCAGACGGGTACCCATCTACTTCATCAAACAAGATGATCCGACATGTGATACGACGAAACCCGCCAGGACTGTTGGCCCCGACAAGCGTTAAGTTGGAGCCATTCAAAAACGTCTTTTTCAAAATTGTCTGATTGCTGCTTTTGGCTTTTGGATCACCCGATATCTCAGCTAACACAGGGGTATCACGCAACATTGGGGCAATCTCAGTCTTACTGTAGTCTTCCGCATCTTCAACACGAGGTTGCACTACAAGAATCGGTGATGGGTCATGCGCAAGATAATAGCCGACAACGTGATCCAGTATTTTTGTATAGCCGACGCGAGCCGATTTCATGACAGAGACATAAGTAACAGCCGGGTCCGTGATTGCATCCATCATGCCATCTTGATATGCAAAAGATCGGAATCTACCCGTTTGGGCACTGGTCTCTTTTGAGAGTACAGCGTATTTATTGGCCCATGCACTGAGTGATAGCGGCTCAGGAGGCCGGATATCAGGGCGGCGCTTATATAATTCTTGTGTGAAATTTTGCCAAGCGGGGGCGTTAGTTTTCTCCTCGTTGTTTATTATCAAGGCTTAATTCCTCCATTGCCTCGTAAACCACTTCCTGTAACGCTTGAACAAATTCCGTATCATTAGTGGTAGAAGCCAATACACGTAAACGCGGGCCGTGTTCTGGAGCAATAGCAATCAGACGAGTGCGCATTCTTGAGTACTCTTGTCCAACAGCCTCGATCATGTCTTTATACGGCAGTACCTGACCGGATTTAATTTCGTACTCTAATTGAGTAAGCAACGCGAGAAAGTTTTCTTTTAACGTCCGAGCTTCGTCGAATGTCATCGTTGCGCCCTTTTCGGCGATCATCCGCTCAACAATTTTTGCTGGTGACTCAGTGCGTCCGCTGTCAGATTTGTTACCCCGAGATCTGTTACCTGACTTGTTACCCTGTTTGTTACCTTCGATTTTATTGTCAGTCCGGGTAACAGATTTGCGATATCGCTCGACGTTAGCGTTTGACGCGTCTACATCGATGTCATCACCGTCCAGAACCAGCCAGCCGCGTGCTTTCCACTGTGTGACGGTCTTACGGCTGACGCCGTGCAATTTTGCGAATTCTGACTGATTCATTTGTCAATGTTACCTAAATTTCAAAGACTTATAACTAGTGAAACATCGCAGCGCGCAATGCCCGTGTAATATCAATTACTTAGGAGGGACCCGTTCAAATTAAATGAGAATAGATTGCATTAACTGATGACTGTCTCTGATTGTGTTATAGGATCTTTACTTACTTCAACCTGCACAATGCTCCTGATTCGCCTGTAAACCTCATTACACATTACCCCTCCCAACTCGTGAGTAACTTGGCATTTGCATAACTCTTCCCTTACTTCATCGACAACTCTTTGAGCATCCTGTTGGGTTGGGAGAGTAACTTTTACATTTAACTCGTACATATCAAATCACCCTGGTTATTTGGCTGTCTTGACAGCTTCATCCAATGCCTGACTCATGGCTTGTGGCATTAATGCATCAGCCATCTTTCGGGCGCGTTCCTGATAACCGAGAATCGGGGTAACAGGTAAAGCATCACCGAACCGAATTAACAATTTCGGTGGTCTTTGTTTTTTCCTCTCTCTGCGAGTACCGTTGGGGGAGCGCTTTAACCGCTTTTTGCCCTTCTTGCCTTTTCTGCCTTTCTTGCGTTGCCACACGCCATCCACACTATTATGTTCGCTGGTTGTTACTTCTCCGATAAAGACATCCGGCTTGGCTTTTAACTGTTGCAACTTATTGCGCGGTAAGTTGCCATACTTGTTTAATTTAATGTTCTTCGGGTTTAATAACGCACTGCTATTAAGTTTATGCACCCCGCCTATCTCAAATGGTGTGAGATAACTTGCTGCTATATCACGAACAAAGACTTTGGCTTTCAGATTATTCTTGCTCGCACCGACTGAACCAACAGACTTAACAGTAAAAGGAGTGGGATTATCCAGCTTACGCTCAATTGCTTTTTTCTCAGCTTGTTCAATCTGACGTGCAACTTTTGTTAAAGCCTGTGCGGTAGCAAACGGAACTTGTTTCTTGATTTGAGTCAATTTATTAGACAGTTCTTTTAGTCCAGCCATTTCATTTCCTCAAAGTAAAAAGGCCGCTGAAGCGACCTTTAATAAAGATATCAATACAATCTAACGCCTACCACAGGATTGAGATACGTTCGACAAAGCGAGAAGAATCCCACCTTTTAAATTAAAAAATCCCGATTTGTTGTTACATGGCTTACACATTGGCACTATGCGCACGCCTTGCACACTTTCGTTTTGAATATGTGCTCCAACTTCCGCTTTATTACTACAACCAGACACGGAACATTCTGAAGGCCAAGACTTCTCAGTCTGACCCATCCAGTGCTCCATCCATGATCCACAACCGCAACTTAAATTAGATGTGCCATTCCTATTTTTCCAATTTTTAGATGTTATCAATTGTCTTCTCCTTACAATAATTAATAAAAGGAGATATAAAATAACCACAAAGAGATCGTTTTTTCAACAAAAATAATAAGTAAAATTAATAATAATCAATTAATTAAACTATAATATTAATAACAAATCCTATCGAGCCACTATTGAAATAGCGACTGCAATATGAGCCCGCTTTTAACCACCTCGCCTGATATGGTTCTGTTGTACCCCTACAACGAGAAATCATCTAGAATTAACTCACCCCTACAAAAGTGAGAAATATCAATATGGATAATTACCCAAGAGAAATTCAACGTGAATTACTTGAGTTACTAGCCGACCCTGAATACGGCGGGTTTGATGTTTATGAGTACCGAAATTTTATAGATAAATTTTCAAGTGAAAATATATTAATTGCCAACCTTGAATATCTAATAGGTCATGGGCTAATTACTGGCAGAGTAAGCAAGGAATTAGTAAACCCAAACTCGATAAAAATAACATCTAAAGGAATCGACTTTCTCAGCGATGATGGTGGCTTAGGCGCTATTTTGAATGTAACGGTAGTGAAATTTCATGACGATACAATAGAAAAAATAGCCCAATTTATAGAGTCGTCTGCTCTCCAAAAACAGGATAAAGAATCCTTTTTGAAGCAACTTCGAACCCTTCCCGCAGACGGAATAAAACATTTGATGACAAAGCTAATCGACCTTGGCCTGGCTCAAGGTCCTGCCGCATTTCAACTAATTTCATCAGTGCTCCAGTCTTAGAGAACTCATCATCATCTCTTAATTTTGTAAATCGCCCATAGCCAATTTCTTTTGACAGGAGAACCCAAAAGTCCTCCTGTTCATCGGTGTGTATGAAAAAACCATTTTTATGAAAGTAAGCGCTGTATATCGTTACAGATAACTCACCCATGCCATTAATATGCATATCAGCCCTCACTGACATTTCCAAATCGGAAACGGTTGTAATCAGAATTTCCTGCTTCCCGGCTTGATAAATCCCCGGCATTTTAAATACTACACAGGATTGAATCACTACTATTGAGCACTCTGTTAGCAGAATGCTCTGAATGAGTGACTAGTCTTCATCTGCTGGTGAAATCTCATCTTCATCAAACCAGCCTTCTGTCGCGCAGCCATCTGACGCACGATAGCTGATCCAGTAGTTATTGATGTGATTTATATACTCAGCACGACCTTTAATTTCACCTACTTCAATGCTGATGTTGATTTTGACCGCTTGGCCTAATTTGTATTTGAAAACTTTAGTATTTTCGCTCATACCTACCTCTTAATATTTTAGTAACTTCTCTTGCTTACCCTGAAATTCGACTTTTGCCATTGCGCCTGTCGCATAGATAGCGCCAAGTACAAACCAGCCTTGATATACAACAAAAATGACAAAGGCCGTGTCAGTCAGTAAATCGTAATATAGGAATGTTGTCGGAACGTGCTTGTACTCTTTAACGAGCGTATCCCTGCCAAACATTTGCGTGATACCAATAAACAAAAAGGACGCGATCATTGCGTCCAATGTGATTGAATAGATGTATCTCATTGATTTCTCCGAGGTCCTCACTTTAGGAGCGGCTTAACTGAGCTGTATTTACTCGCCCAAGCCTTGGCTATGTGAAGACAGTCATCAAACATCTTGCTCTTACGGCTTGCTGATGTAGCTCTTCGATAGTGATCGACTGCTTTGTCACTTGCCATGCCTGCTATAGATGAAGAAAAGCCGAGTCTGGTTAACTCGGCTTGAACATTATTAGCTATGAACTGTTCGTGATTCATGTCTGCGGTTCTCCGTCCGGGAAGTCATCAAAGCCGGGCAAAGTAAGCTGCGATAATTCCAGAATAACTTGCTTGGCCTTGCGGAGTTTCTTTAGATGACGCTTGCGAAGATTCATCATTTCACTACCCGGCCTGCCAAAGTTGCTATAAGACCACTTATCAGCGGCCACCAGCCGATTTTGCATTTCACCAAGTGTCAGTGACTTTAAGCTTTCCATGTCCATCAAAGAGAGATCTGTCTGATTCTCCTTGTCTGCTAAATCCAATAGCCAGCGACGAAGTTGTTTAGCGACTTCTGTATCAGCAAGCATCCCTAATAAATGCGCTCCCCGAACAGAAAAAATCCTAACTTTCTTACGAAGATTACTGTAACCCTTTGATTTTCCCGTGGGGGTCAAATTGGCCTCCTCGGCATCAATGGGCAGATTCACAGTCGTAGTCATGTCTTCCGAGAACTCATCTTTATTTCTCTTGTATAGCTTGTTGACTGATTTATCATCTTCGTATTCCAGTAGCTTGGTCATTTGTTTGCCGGTAAACCAGATTTTCCCATCGCCATTATCGAAAGGAACAATAGTGTGATTTTTGAAAGTTAATGTGTTCATTTGCGTATACCTGCTATTTGAAATGAACCCTTGCCACATTAGGAAACCAGCCCACCGAGGCTCGCCAGCCATAGCCGGTATCCTCAAGAGCTCATTTCAAATGGATCAGGTTCGGTGTGATTAGTGGCGCAATGTGGTGCGCAAAATACGGATATAAAAAAGCCCCGAATTAAACGAGGCTGTTACTGACATTGAGTTTTGATGTAGTCCTGCAAGTACTTAGTTTGCTTTTCGTTCTCAACAATCATTCTTCGGAGATCGAAATAATCTTGTTCAGTTGCCGGGTTAAATCGTGGGGCTCCTGCATGGCCCATGCTGCCGGAGGAACCGGTTTCGCTTTGATTACAGGTTGCCGCGATACGCAACCGGCGACGACCAGCGGCAACATCAGACCTAAGAACATCAATTTCAGATTTGGCATTGGCAAG
>NZ_JBHFKZ010000062.1:0-29579 GCF_042879375.1 Photorhabdus sp. RM323S | reverse complement strand
GGATGCGCAGGATAAGCGTTTGGTGGCTTATGTGGTGGCAACAGCGGATGAGGGGCTGGCAAATAGCCTGCGTACCCATCTGAGCGCTATTTTACCGGATTATATGGTACCAACGGCCTTTGTGCGGCTGGAAGCGCTTCCGTTGACCCCGAACGGCAAGCTGGATCGCCGGGCGCTACCGGCACCGGATAATGAAGCGTTTGCCCGTCAGGTTTATGAAGCGCCACAAGGGGATACGGAAATCACATTAGCGGCAATTTGGTGTGAGTTGCTGGGCGTTGAGCAGGTTAGCCGACATGACAATTTCTTCGCGTTGGGTGGTCATTCTCTGCTTGCGGTACGGATGATTGAACGTTTGCGTCACTTGGGGTTGACGTTGGCAGTGCGTAATCTGTTTCAGTCTCCGGTGTTATCAGACTTGGCTCAAACGTTGGGGCAGCACCGGGCTGTGGTGGTGCCACCGAATGTCATTACGTCAGCGACGACGACACTCACGCCGGAAATGTTGCCACTGATCGATCTGACTCAGGCTGACATTGACCGCATCGTCAGGCAAGTGCCGGGTGGGGTGGCTAATCTTCAGGATATCTATGCCTTGTCGCCATTGCAGGATGGCATTTTGTTCCACCATTTATTGGCAAATGAAGGGGATCCGTATCTGGTGATCAGCCAGATGGCTTTTGCTGACAGGCTGCTGTTGGACCGTTATTTGGCCGCAGTACAACAGATGGTTGATCGGCACGATATTCTGCGTACGGCTGTTATCTGGCAAGGATTGTCAGTGCCGGCACAGGTGGTCTGGTGTCAGGCACTATTGTCGGTCACTGAATTGACGTTGGACCCGGCTGATGGGCCGATTGGCGATCAACTGGTTCAACGTTTTAATCCCCGTCATTATCGTATTGATTTAGGTCAGGCACCGCTGCTGCGTTTTGTCGTGGTTCAGGAGACCGATGGCCGCTGGTTATTACTGCAATTGCTGCATCATCTGATTGGCGACCATACCACACTGGACGTCATGAACCGTGAAGTACAAGCTTGTTTGGACGGACAGCAGGATAGCCTGCCTGCGCCGGTGCCGTTCCGCAATCTGGTGGCGCAAGCCCGGTTGGGTATCAGTCAGGAGGAACATACCCGCTTCTTTACCAACATGTTAGCGGCGGTGGATGAACCTACGCTGCCGTTTGGGCTGGCGAACGTGCATCATGATGGCTCGCAGGAGACGGAATCCTACCGGATGCTGACTACCGGGTTAAATGATCGTCTTCGCCATCAGGCCCGGCATTTGGGTGTCAGTCTGGCGGCGCTGTGTCATCTGGCCTGGGCCCAGGTGTTATCACATACCAGTGGTCAGGAGAAAGTGGTGTTTGGTACCGTGCTGTTTGGGCGCATGGCGGCGGGAGAAGGGGCTGACAATGGGATGGGGCTGTTTATCAATACCCTGCCGTTACGGTTGGATATCGATGATACCCCGGTTAGGGACAGCGTGCGGGCGGCCCATTTACGGCTGGCCGGATTGCTGGCGCATGAACATGCGTCACTGGCGCTGGCCCAGCGGTGCAGCGGGGTTGCCAGTGGTACGCCGCTCTTTAGTGCCCTGCTGAACTATCGGCATAATGATCAACCGGATCCGCTGAATGAAACGATGGCCGGGATTGAATTCCTGGGCGGACAGGAGAGCACTAACTATCCCTTTGGGTTGTCGGTGGAGGACGGGGGTTCCACTTTGGGACTGACGGCGAGTGCAGTACAGCCGTTTGATCCGGACCGGATATGCGGTTATATGCAGCAGGCGCTGGAGAGTCTGGTAGAGGCGCTTGAGCAGGCACCGGAGACGCCGGTACGGGCGCTGAATATCCTGCCGGAAACGGAACGCACGTTGTTGCTGGAAACCTGGAATGCCACGGAAACCGTCTATCCTGAGGCGTTATGTATTCATCAGTTGTTTGAGCAACAGGTGGAACGTATTCCGGAGGCGACGGCACTGGTGTATCAAGAGCAGACGCTGAGTTATGCCGAATTAAATGCCCGTGCCAACCGTCTGGCCCATCAACTGATTGCGTTGGGTGTCACACCCGACCAGCCGGTGGCGATTTGTGTGGCACGCTCCCCGGCGATGGTAGTGGGATTGCTGGCGGTGCTGAAAGCTGGCGGGGCTTATGTGCCGCTGGACTCAACTTACCCGGGGGAACGTCTGGCGTATATCCTGAATGATACGGCGCCGGCAGTGGTCCTGGCTGATGCCACCGGCTGGGCGGTGCTGGGCGAGGAGGCGTTGGCGGGATTGACAGTACTTGACCCGAACATTCTGCCTGACCAGCCGGACAGCAACCCGCAGGTCCCGGCGTTGACGCCTCAGCATCTGGCGTATGTGATTTACACCTCCGGCTCAACCGGGCAGCCGAAAGGGGTGATGGTAGAGCATCAGGCGATTTATCAACGGTATCTGGGTTTTAATGAGACTTATGCCGTCACGGAGCAAGACCGAGTGTTGCAATTTGCCGCTTTTGCGTTTGATGTTTCAGTGGAAGATTTTTTCTCATCATTATGCAATGGCGCGACGTTAGTTCTTCGCGATGATAGCTGGCTGGCTTCAATGCCGGCATTTATTGCCTTAACCCAGCAATATCGTATTACAGTGGTATCGCTGCCAACTTTATTCTGGTCTGAACTGGCGGCCAGAGAGACGGGGTTACCGCTGCCGGATTGCCTCCGACTCATCATCATTGGCGGTGAGGCGGTCAAAAAGAATGCTATTCAGGACTGGTTCAGGCAGGAAGGCCACCGGCCCCGGTTGTTGAACGGTTATGGTCCGACGGAAAATGTCGTGACGGTGACCTATAAGGAGGTGTTATCCCCAGCCGATACGCATTCTATTGGCCGGCCGGCTAAAAATGCCCGCATCTACCTGCTGGACCAATATGGTCAACCGGTACCATTAGGCTGCGTGGGTGAAATGTATATTGGTGGCGTTGGTGTGGCGCGGGGTTATCTTAACCGGCCAGAACTGAGCGCAGAACGTTTTATACTGGATCCTTTTAATCCGGTATTCGGTGCGCAGATGTACCGGACTGGCGATTTGGCCCGCTACCTGCCGGACGGTGACCTGGAATTCCTGGGCCGTAACGACCAACAGGTTAAAATTCGCGGCTTCCGTATTGAGCTAGGTGAAATTGAAACCCGGTTACTGGAATACCCGGCGGTACAAGAGGCGGCGGTACTGGCGCGGGAAGATGGGCAGGATAAACGTCTGGTGGCTTATGTGGTGGCGGAAGCGAATGACGGGTTAGTTGCCTGTTTGCGTGAGCACCTGAGTGCGATTTTACCTGACTATATGATACCGGCGGCCTTTGTGCGCCTGGATACCTTCCCACAAACCCCGAACGGTAAGCTGGATCATCGTGCGCTGCCAGCACCGGACGAAGCGGCGTTTGCCCGTCAGGTTTACGCGGCACCGCAGGGAGAAACGGAAATTGCCTTGGCGGCGATTTGGTGTGAAATCCTGGGCATTGAACAGATCAGCCGGCATGATAATTTCTTTGCCCTAGGGGGGCATTCACTGTTGGCGGTACGGGTGATGAACCGGATGGCCGCTTTCGATGTTGAATTGCCGCTGACCAGGCTGTTCAAATTCCCGTCTTTGGCTGCCTTTGCTGAGGAGATCAGCACTACCCAGCTTGATAAGCAAGACAGAGCATTGTCTGCCATCCTGCCGATATCCCGCGAGGGTGAGTTGCCGTTGTCATTCGCTCAACAGCGCTTGTGGTTCCTTGCTCAGCTTGATAGCGTCAGTGAGACTTATCATATCCCGATCGCGTTGAGTTTGCGTGGTCAGCTGGATATTGTCGCTTGGCAGCAAGCACTTAACGCTTTGTTTGCTCGCCATGAAGCGTTACGTTCTGTCTTTGTCTCCATTGAAGGGCAGCCACAAGTGCGGCTGTTGGCACCGGATGGCGGCTTGCTGTTATCTCAACATGACCTGCGCGGGCTCCCGGATGCGGAGGGTGTTCTTGAGTGCTTGTGCGCCGAGGAAGCTCGCGCATCATTTGACCTTAACCGTGGCCCGCTGATCCGCGCCAGTCTTATCCGGCTTACCGATGACGAATACGGATTCCTGCTCACCCAGCATCACATTATTTCCGATGGTTGGTCTGTCGATGTGCTGGTAGGGGAACTGAGCGCACTCTATTCGGCGTTTTTGGCCGGACAGCCGGATCCCTTGCCCCCGCTGGCGATTCAATACCCGGATTATGCTGCCTGGCAGCGTCAGTGGCTGTCAGAGGAACGTGTTCAGATTCAATCTGACTATTGGCGTACTCTGCTGGCTGACGCGCCGGTCTTACTGGATTTGCCTACTGATCGGCCTCGTCCGTCTGAGCAGTCGTTTGTCGGGAATGCCGTGCCGGTTAACCTGGATACGGCATTAACGACGGCACTTAAACGCTTGAGTGAGCAGCACGGTGTCACGTTATTTATGACCCTGTTGTCAGCTTGGACGGTGGTCCTGTCGCGTCTGTCAGGTCAGGACGATGTGGTGATTGGCACACCGAGTGCAGGCCGCAGTCGTCAGGAAGTGGAGCCGTTGATCGGATTCTTTGTCAATACGCTGGCGTTACGCATGGATGTTTCGGGTGATCTGACGGTGACTGAATTATTGGCGCGTGTACGGCAGACCGCCTTAGCGGCACAGGAACATCAGGATTTACCATTTGAGCGGGTGGTGGAAATCGTACAGCCGCCGCGCCGACTGGCGCATACCCCGCTGTTCCAGGTAATGTTTGCCTGGCAGAACAATGAGAGCACGGCATGGCAACTACCGGGGCTGGCCGTGTCACCGGTCAATCAAGCCGTTGATATTATCAAGTTTGATCTTGAACTGGGCTTGTCAGAAGAGGAGGGCCGGATTGTCGGTGCGTTGAGTTATGCCACTGCTCTGTTTGATCAATCGACAATGGAGCGACAGGTGGGATATCTGCACACGGTGCTGCAAGCTATGGCCGCTCATGCTCAACAGCGGATCGGGGAGATCGATATCCTGGCACCGGCGGAGCGCAAGCTGTTGCTGGAAACCTGGAACGCAACGGAAACCCCTTATCCTGAGGCGTTATGTATCCATCAGTTGTTTGAACAACAGGTGGAGAGAACCCCAGAGGTGACGGCGTTAGTGTATGAAGAGCAGAGCCTCAGTTATGCCGAACTAAATGCCCGCGCCAACCGGCTGGCCCATCAACTGATTGCTCTGGGGGTCGAGCCGGATCAGCGGGTAGCGATTTGTGTGTCACGTTCCCCGGCAATGGTGGTGGCATTGCTGGCAGTGATGAAATCTGGCGGGGCCTATGTGCCGTTGGATCCAACCTATCCGTTGGAGCGGTTGGCGTATATTCTGAATGATACTACTCCGTCAGTGGCGTTGGCTGATGCGACCGGACGAGCAGCATTGGGTGATAAGGTGTTGGGCGGGCTGACGGTACTTGACCCGAATACTTTGCCAGACCAGTCGGACCGCAACCCGCAGGTCCCTGCGTTGACGCCACAGCACTTGGTTTACGTCATCTATACCTCTGGCTCAACTGGGCAACCGAAAGGGGTGATGGTGGAACATCAGGCGGTGTATCAGCGTCACTTGGGCTTTAATGAAACTTACGCGATCACGGCGCAAGATCGGATGTTGCAATTTGCTTCCTTTGCTTTTGACGTTTCAGTGGAAGAATGTTTCTCGACATTATGTAATGGCGCTACGTTGGTCATGCGTGATGACCGTTGGCTGGCTTCTATGTCGGAATTTATTGCCTTGGCCTGGCAGAACCGTGTCACGGTGATGTCTCTGCCTACATTATTTTGGTCCGAACTGATTGTCAGAGACAACAGTGCATTACCGCTACCGGATTGTCTCCGGTTAATTATCATTGGTGGTGATGCGGTGAAAAAGGGTTCCATTCAGGACTGGTTTGCCCGGGAAATCCATCGGCCCCGGCTGTTGAACGCATATGGCCCGACAGAAAATACCGTGACGGCGACCTGCCAGGATATCTTATCCCCGACAGATGATAGTTCTATCGGCCGACCACTTAAAAATACCTGTGTTTACCTGTTGGACAGATACGGTCAGCCAGTACCATTAGGCTGTGTTGGCGAAATGTATATTGGCGGAGTGGGTGTAGCACGGGGTTATCTTAACCAGCCGGAATTGAGCGCTGAACGTTTTATACCGGATCCTTTTAGTCCAGTATTCGGTGCGCGGATGTATCGTACTGGGGATTTGGCCCGCTATCTGCCGGACGGTAATCTGGAATTCTTGGGCCGTAACGACCAGCAGGTGAAAATTCGGGGTTTCCGTATTGAGCTGGGGGAAATTGAAACTCGGTTGATGGAACACCCGTCAGTGCAAGAGGTGGCAGTGCTCGTGTTGGATGATGGGCAAGGAAAACGGCTGGTCGCTTATGTGACAGCGGAAGTGCAGGCGGGGTTGGCTGCCCGTTTGCGTGAACACCTGAGCGCCGTTTTACCTGATTATATGATCCCGGCGGCCTTTGTGCGGCTGGATACCTTCCCGCAGACCCCGAATGGCAAACTGGATCGCCGGGCGTTGCCAGCACCGGGGGAGGAGGCATTTGCCCGTCAGGTCTATGAAGCCCCGCAAGGGAAGATGGAAACGATGCTGGCGGCAGTCTGGTGTGAGTTGCTAGGGGTTGAGCAGATAAGCCGGTATGACAGCTTCTTTGCCTTGGGGGGACATTCGCTGCTTGCCGTGCGCATGATCGATCGATTGCGGCGTATCGGCCTGAGTGTATCGGTAAAAACGCTATTCCAGTATCCAACACTCTGTATTTTGGCACAGTCCCTGGTTCAGCATGATGAAATTCAGGTGCCTGACAACCATATTACACTGGATACTACGGTACTGACGCCGGCGATGTTGCCGCTGATCGATCTGACTCAGGCTGACATTGACCGTATCGTCAGGCAGGTGCCGGGCGGGATGGGCAATATCCAGGATATCTATGCACTGTCACCGTTGCAGGATGGTATTTTATTCCACCACTTACTAGCAAACGAAGGGGATCCGTATCTGTTGGTGGAGCAGATGGCCTTTGCTGACCGGGCTCTGTTGGATCGTTACCTGACGGCGGTTCAGCGGGTAGTTGATCGGCACGATATTCTACGTACCGCCTTTATCTGGCAAGAATTGTCAGTGCCGGCACAGGTGGTCTGGCGTCAGGCCCAATTGTCGGTAACGGAACTGACACTGAACCCGGCCGACGGCCCGGTCAGTGACCAGTTAACCCGGCGTTTTGATCCAAGTCAGCATCGTCTTGACCTGAGTCAGGCACCACTATTGCGTTTTGTTATTGCTCAGGAAACTGATGGCCGTTGGATTGTATTAGAATTGCAGCATCACCTGATTGGCGATCATGAAACGATGGAAGTGATGCACCGTGAAGTACAGGCGTATCTGACGGGGCAGGAGGAGAGTCTGCCTGCACCGACACCGTTCCGCAATTTGGTGGCACAAGCCCGGTTGGGGGTGAGTCAGGAAGAACACACCCGTTTCTTTACTGATCTGTTAGCGGAGGTAGATGAACCCACCCTGCCGTTTGGTTTGACGGAAGTGCATCGTGATGGCTCGCAGGTGACGGAATCCTACCGGATGTTGTCAGCCGAGCTAAATAACCGTTTGCGGCATCAGGCGAGACATCTGAGCGTCAGTTTGGCAGCGTTGTGTCATCTGGCCTGGGCCCAGGTATTGTCGCGCACCAGCGATCAACAAAAAGTGGTGTTTGGCACCGTGCTATTTGGGCGTATGCAGGCGGGGGAAGGGGCAGACAACAGTATGGGGTTGTTTATCAATACCTTGCCGCTACGGCTGGATATCGATGAGACCTCGGTACGGGATAGCGTACAGGCTGCCCATAGCCGGCTGGCCGAACTATTGGAACATGAGCACGCGTCACTGGCGCTGGCCCAGCGTTGCAGCGGGGTGAGGGGTGATATCCCGCTCTTTAATAGCCTGTTGAATTATCGGCACAATACCTTGCCGACAACATCGGATGACATCATAGACAGTATTGAATTTCTGAGTGCACAAGAGCGAACCAACTATCCGTTAATACTGTCAGTGGAGGACTTTGGTGGATCTCTGGGGCTGACCGCTCAGGTCGTGCAGCCGCTTGATCCGGCAAACCTGTGCGGTTATATGCAGCAGGCATTGGAAAGTCTGGTGGAGACGCTTGAGCAAGCCCCGGAGACACCGGTACGAGCCCTGAACATCCTGCCGGAAGCGGAGCGTAGATTGTTGTTAAAAACCTGGAACGCGACAGAAACAGTTTACCCTGACCAGTTATGTATCCATCAGTTGTTTGAACAACAGGTGGAGAAGACCCCAGAGGCGATAGCACTAATAGCAGGAGATAAAACCCTGAGCTATATGGAATTGAATGCTCGTGCTAATAGGTTGGCTCGTCAGCTGATTAAGCAAGGGATTGGTCTTGGTGATCATGTTGCGATCTTGTTTGAGCGATCGATAGAACTGGTGGTGTCCCAATTGGCGATTCTCAAAGCTGGTGCCGTTTACGTGCCGATTGATCCTAATGTGCCGAATGAGCGGAAAAACTGGCTGATAAGTGATTGTTCCGCCAGGTTGTTGCTCACCGATACACAGACTGATATTCCGGCTGACCTGACTGTTCCGCTGCTTCGTCTCTCTGATGAGGAGAATACGAGTAGAGAGGAAGCGTGTTTCAACCTTGACTTACCGCGTTTTAGTACCGAATCAGCGTATATCATGTATACCTCCGGCTCGACTGGAATGCCAAAAGGGGTGGTAGTGCTTCATCGTGCGGTGGTCCGGCTGGTCATCAATAATGGCTATGCTGAAATTGGACCGGATGATCAGGTTGCCTTTACGGCTAACCCGGCTTTCGATGCCAGCACGTTTGAAGTCTGGGCACCATTGCTCAATGGTGGCGTGCTAGTGGTTATCGACCGCGCCACATTATTGACACCACCGGAATTAATACGGGTTCTACAGGCTCACCGCATCACGGTTCTGTGGCTGACTATCGGGTTATTTAACCGGTTGGTGGTAGAGTTATCTCCAATTCTTCCGCAGATTAAGATCCTGATTTTTGGGGGAGATATTCCCGATTTACATGTGATTGCCAAGGTTTTGGATAATCGCCCGCCACAACAATTATTGCAGGCTTATGGTCCGAGTGAGGGAACCACCTTTACCACGATGTATCCTATCAAGGCATTAACGCAGGGAGCGATCCGGGTCCCCATTGGTCGGCCAATCGCGAATACCCGTGTTTATCTGCTGGATGCGTATGGTCAGCCAGTGCCGTTGGGGGTAGTTGGAGAAATTTATGTCGGGGGGGATGGGGTAGCCTTGGGTTATTTCAATCGTTCTGAGTTAACTGCTGAACGTTTCCTGGTGGATCCGTTTAGTGATAACCCGAATACACGCATGTACCGTACCGGGGATTTGGCGCGTTATCTGCCAGACGGCAATCTGGAGTTTATGGGCCGCAACGATCAACAGGTCAAAATCCGGGGATTCCGTATTGAACCGGGGGAAATTGAGACACATCTGGTAGATCACCCGGCGGTGCGTGAGGCGGCTGTGTTGGCATTAGGTGATGGGGCGGATAAACGGCTGGTGGCCTATGTAGTGGCACCGGAGGATGACGGGCTGGTGAATAGCTTGCGTGTTCACCTGAGTAAAATTTTGCCTGATTATATGGTGCCGTCAGCCTTTGTGCGGTTGGATGAGTTTCCATTGACCTCGAACGGTAAGCAGGATCGTCGTGCACTACCGGCCCCGGACAATGAAAACGTGGTCCGTCAGGTTTATCAGGCACCACAAGGCGCAATGGAAATGACCCTGGCGGCGATTTGGCGTGAATTACTGGGGATTGAACAGATCAGCCGGTATGATAATTTCTTTGCCCTGGGCGGCCATTCACTGCTTGCGGTGAGTATGATTGAACGCCTGCGTCACCAAGGGTTAACCCTGACGGCGCGTGATCTGTTCCAGTCTCCAATACTGTCAGATTTAGCCCAAACATTGGGACAGCATCAGGCTGTGATAGTGCCGTCTAACGTCATTACGTCAACGACGACGACGCTTACCCCGGAGATGTTGCCGCTGATCGATCTGACTCAGGCTGACATTGACTGTATCGTCAGACAGGTGCCGGGCGGGGTGAGCCATATTCAAGATATCTATGCCCTGTCGCCATTGCAGGACGGTATTTTGTTCCACCATTTACTGGCAAGCGCAGGGGATCCGTATCTGGTGGTCAGCCAGATGGCCTTTGCTGAGCGGACTAAGCTGGACCGTTATCTGGCGGCGGTGCAACAGGTGGTTGATCGTCACGATATTTTGCGTACCGCCTTTATCTGGCAGGAGTTGTCTGTGCCGGCTCAGGTCGTCTGGCGTCAGGCTCCTTTATCGGTCATTGAATTAACTCTGGACCCGGCTGATGGGCCGATTTGTGAACAACTGGCTCAACGTTTTAATCCTAGTTATTATCGTCTTGATCTGAATCAGGCACCATTGTTGCGGTTTGTGGTGGCGCAAGAAGCCGATGGCCGCTGGATTGTCCTGCAATTGCAGCATCACCTGATTGGCGATCATACCACGATGGACGTGATGAACCGTGAGGTTCAGGCGTATCTTGCCGGACAGGAGGACAGCCTGCTTCCCCCAGTTTCTTTCCGTAATTTGGTAGCTGAGGCCCGGTTGGGGATCAGTCAGGAAGCGCATATCCGCTTCTTTACCGATATGCTGGCGGCGGTGGATGAACCCACGCTGCCGTTCGGATTGACGGAGGTGCATAGTGATGGTTCACAGGTGATGGAATCCCACCGGATGTTGGTACCTGAGCTGAATGATCGTCTGCGTGGTCAGGCCCGGCGTTTGGGTATCAGTTTGGCGGCGTTGTGTCATCTGGCCTGGGCCCAGGTATTGTCGCATACCAGCGATCAGGAGAAAGTGGTGTTTGGCACCGTGCTGTTTGGACGCATGGCGGCGGGAGAAGGGGCTGATAGTGGCATGGGGCTGTTTATCAATACTTTGCCGCTGAGGCTGGATATTGATGATACCCCGGTACGGGACAGTGTACAGGCTGCCCATACCCGACTCGCCGGGCTCTTGGAACATGAACATGCTTCACTGGCGCTGGCCCAGCGTTGCAGTAATGTGCAGGGGGAGATCCCCCTCTTTAGCAGCTTGCTGAATTATCGGCATAATACATTGTCAACAACGCAGGATGATCTGATCAGTGGGCTCGAATTCCTTGATACGCAGGAGCGAACCAATTATCCGTTAGTGTTGTCGGTGGAGGATTGTGGTGAATTCCTGGGATTAACTGCTCAAGTTGTCCAGCCGTTTGATGCGGATCGGATATGCGGTTATATGCAACAGGCGCTGGAGAGTTTGGTGGAGGCGCTTGAACAAGCGCCTGAAACGCCGGTACGGCAGTTGGAAACTGTGCCGGAAGCGGAGCGTACATTGCTGTTAGAAACCTGGAACGCGACGGAAACCGTGTATTCTGATGCGTTATGTATTCATCAGTTGTTTGAACAGCAGGTGGAGAAAACCCCGGATGCGCCCGCGTTAGTGTATGAAGAGCAAACCCTCAGTTATGCTGAATTAAATACCCGTGCCAACCGGCTGGCCCATCAGCTGATTGCTCTGGGGGTAGAGCCGGACCAGCGGGTGGTGATTTGCGTATCACGTTCACTGGCAATGGTGGTGGCGGTATTGGCGGTGCTAAAAGCCGGCGGTGCGTATGTGCCGTTGGATCCGGTCTATCCGAGTGAACGTCTGACCCATATCCTGAATGATGTTGCGTCGTCAGTGATACTGGCTGATGAGGCTGGCTGTGCTGTACTGGGCAGAGAAGCGCTTATCGGGCTGACGGTACTGGACCCCAATATTTTGCCTGACCAGATGGATACTAATCCGCAGATACCGGCGCTGACTTCACGGCATCTGGCGTATGTGATTTACACTTCTGGTTCGACTGGTATACCGAAAGGGGTAATGGTTGAACATGATTCTCTCTTAAATTTACATGGAGCGTTGACAGCGAATGTATTTGCGCCTTCATCTGCCCCTTACCGGGTTAGCTTGAACGCAAGTATTGCATTTGATGCGGTATTGCAAAACTTACTAGGTCTACTGAATGGTTATACGCTGGTAATTATTCCTCAAGAGGTGCGAACTGATAGTGCGGCCTTATTACAGTGTTTAGTCACGACTAATCTTGATGTGTTGGACTGTACCCCAATGCAATTAGAGATGCTGTTGGCCGCAGGTTTGTCTCAATATAAAAAAGGATTGATTTTGTTGATTGGTGGTGAACCCATACCAATACAAACCTGGCAGACTATAGCCGGTATACCGCAACTGACGGCCTATAATGTCTACGGTCCAACGGAATGTACAGTAGATGCGACGCTGGCCTGTATAGAGCCTGAGCATCCTTATCCGACTATTGGTCGTCCGCTGACCAATACCCGTCTTTATTTACTGGATAACCAGGATCATCCTGTGCCATTGGGAGCGGTAGGGGAATTGTACATTGGTGGTGCTGGTGTGGCGCGTGGCTATCTGAATCGCCCTGAATTGACCGCTGAACGTTTCCTTATCGATCCGTTCAGTGATAAACCAGGTGCCCGCATGTACCGCACTGGAGATTTGGCGCGTTATCTGCCGGATGGCAATCTGGAGTTTCTTGGCCGTAATGATCAACAGGTTAAGATCCGCGGTTTCCGCATTGAACCGGGGGAAATTGAAGCCCGGCTGATCGAACACCCGGCGGTATGTGAATCGGTGGTGTTGGCGTTGGGAGACGCGCAGGATAAGCGTCTGGTCGCTTATGTTGTGGTGCAAACGGATGAGGGGCTGGCGAATAGCCTGCGTGCTTACTTGAGTGCAATTTTACCTGACTATATGGTGCCGTCGGCCTTTGTGCGGCTGGATGCACTTCCGTTGACCCCGAACGGTAAGCTGGATCGTCGAATGCTGCCAGCGCTGGATAATGACGCGTTTGCCCATCAGGTTTATGAAGCGCCACAAGGGGAAACTGAAATTGCACTGGCAGCTATTTGGCGTGAGTTGCTTGGGGTTGAGCAAGTCAGCCGACATGACAATTTCTTCACGCTGGGCGGTCATTCTCTGCTTGCCATGCGAATGACAAATCTTGCCGCCAGTTGTGGTTTGGTTTGCACATTAAATGCTTTATTCCAGTTCCCGGTGCTGTCTGAACTGGCATCTAAAATCACGTCAGATTTATTGTCTCAACCGCAAAGCAGCGCCATATCGGTGCGAACGGCTGGAACGGAATTGCCGCTGTTCTTTGTTCCCAGTGGATTGGGGGACCATTCCTATGTCTTCGGGCTGGCTCAACATATCCAGTCAAGCTATCCGATTTATGCCCTTCCCTGGTCATCCATCAGTGAAGAACCGATGTCAACGATGGAAGAACACGTAACCAGAATGATCAGCTTGATGAGAGCGGTTCAGCCGGAGGGCCCGTATCGGATATGTGGTTACTCTTCCGGCGGCATATTGGCTTATGCCATTGCCCAGCAGCTTTTGCATACTGGTGAGACGGTGAACTTCCTGGGATTGATTGATTCGCCGGCACCTCATTATGTCAGCGAACAGCCTATGCAGCCTAAACATCAGTTCTTTACCGAGTTGGCAAGGCAGTTTGGGGAAGAACACACTGAGGAGATAGCAGCGTTGTACCAGCGAATCAATGAGCTGAATTTAGTCCAGTTTATTGAAGCAGCACAGGAGTTGGCGTTATACCCGGGCAATCTGCGCGCTGATTTAATCGCAAAACGTTGGGAACAGATAGAGTGTTATGCGCAAATAGTTGGAAATTATGAGCCGCAAGGACTAGCGGTAACGTTGCATCAATTTTATGCGATAGAACCTTCCTCCTCTTTTATTACGGATGAAGAACCAGAATCGTTAAATATAGAACTGTCGCTAGGCTGGGCGCAGATAATATCTGATACTTCGCTTAAGTTGATTGCGGTACCGGGTAACCATTTTAGTTTATTGGAGGAGAATGAAAATAAAGCGGCTTTAGCGCAGGCTATGAATAGGGTGCTGGCAATCAATTGTGACAGGGAGGTGTTGTAATACAGATATATTAATCAATATTGAATAATTTAATATTAGTGTGATAATCCGGTATATATTGTTTATGCCGGATTATTTCTATGCTAAAACAGAATAAGGAAAAGGATGATTTTTATAATAAATTATTTGATTATATCTCTTCGTTATTGTTGTTATTTTCTATTATGTGATCTATATCTAATTATATTGTTAATTTTATTTTGTTTTTTTGATTTTCAGGGTATCTCGACTGTGTATTTAGTTGTAGAGTAATTATTGAAAATATTTATTTTGATAAAAATAATAGAAGACTTAATAATGACAATGTATTTCCTGGTGATGATATAGGCTGATTTAATCAGCTTTAATTTCATGATCTCGTCTTGGTATATATTGTTTTTATTTTAAACAACTCGGGATAACAAGAGTGAAAAAACAGTGGTTGACAGTCTCAATGTATATGTTATTCGGTGTTTTTGAACTGAATGGCATTAAATTTTTTTCCTGCTTATACCTCGTAATGGTCAATATCGCCAGATATCAGAGGAATCGCATCAAAGAGCGATTCCTCTGGAGCATTTGTCATTTTAATCAATACCATACGGAGTTAATAATTACGCCTGCTACATTATTTTATTATTATAGAATAATATGTGGTGGAGTTAATTCTAAATTATAATTGTTTCTTAGTGGTATTGGGTGAAATAACGTTTCTATTTGCAATGGAATCTAATCGTTATAAAGCAATGTGCTTAAGTAGGTGTAGGTTTGTTTATGGCATCTACACGAGTGGTACTATTTTGTTGTTATAAAATAATATCGTATGTGATTGTTTTTAATCTAAAGTTATATTTTTGTTAAATACACATAATAAATGCAGGCAATTAGCTTGTCTTTAATTGTGTTATTTATCATCAGCTAATGGGGATTATAGAGAATTAATCTAAAGAACAGGAGTGAAAATGGAATGTTTTATTCTGTGTCATGAATTGAATTATTTATTTCGTTATCAGGGGAATTAGCATCGTAGCGTTGTTAATGATATGGCTATTAACCGGGCTATGGCATCCCGTATTTGTGTATTTTGAAGAGATGTCGGATGTATCCGTTTTTATTTCTTGGGGGTAAGAAGTAAGAAAAATACGGGTGATGGCTGTCAGGAATGACAGTTTTCAAATTTCTAGCAGATTCGTTGGAGTAGAAAATGAAAGATAGCATGGCTCAAGCAGGAAGTGCTCTTAACGCCGAACTCTTTCCACCGGCGTCAGAAAATATAACTAACGTAAATGACGCTTCCTCACAGATTAAAAATACAAAGAATGTTCTCAAGGCGCTCACACTCAGTGAATTATTCTGGTACGAACGCCTTGCCGCTTTGCAATCATCCCAGTTACCTTTTGAGACCGCTAGGGAGCAAGTGGAGCCCAGATGGGCAATCAGCCTTTGGCAGTCCCCGTTGCCAAAAAACGGGGAAGAGGACCCATTGCGAATGCTGTTGCAGGCATTTGTTATTTACCTTGCGCGCCTGACTCAGCAGACCGAATTCCAAATTGGTTGGGGCGTGAAGGCAAACGATGACCTGACAGAGTTGGCACCGGTGGTGCCTATGGCCGTTGAGGTGGCGTTTGATAAGCCGTGGAGGGCGGTAGCTGACGGGATTGATAACCTGCTTGCTCAGTTGGTGTGGCACCAGACATTTAGTCATGATCTCCTTATTCGCTTTCCTTCGTTGCAGGCTATCCCGGCATTAACAACCCGCTGGCCGTGGCAGATCGCCGTCTCGGTGATACAGGATGACAAACAGTGTGATCAGAAGGTATCCGGTGAGTTGCTAACACTCCAGGTGAATGCACAGGGTGGTTTTCGCTGGATCTACGATGCAAACCGTTTGAGTGGGGAAGTGGTTCAGCGGATGAGCGAACACTTACCGGTGTTGGCATTGTCGCAAGGGAATGGTGATGACATCCCTGTCGGGCAGCTGAATGTGTTGCCGGAGGCTGAACGTACATTGTTACTGGAGACCTGGAATGCCACGGAAACCCCTTATCCTGATCCGTTATGTATTCATCAGCTGTTTGAGCAACAGGCAGAGCTGGCTCCGCAGGCCACAGCGTTAGAATATCAAGAACAGAGCCTCAGTTATGCGGAATTGAATAGCCGGGCTAACCGTCTGGCCCATCAACTGATTGCGCAGGGGGTCACACCGGACCAGCGGGTGGCGATTTGCGTGGAACGCTCGCCGGCGATGGTGGTGGCTTTGCTGGCGGTACTGAAAGCTGGTGGCGCTTATGTGCCGCTGGATTTAACTTATCCGGGAGAACGTCTGGCGTATATCCTGAATGATACGGCTCCGGCAGTGGTCCTGGCTGATGTGGCTGGGAGGGTGGCGTTGGGTGAAGCTGCGCTGGCGGGGCTGATAGTGCTTGACCCGAATACCCGGCCAGACCAGCCGGACAGCAATCCACGAGTCCCGGCGTTGACGCCACAGCATCTGGCGTATGTGATTTACACTTCCGGCTCAACCGGACAACCGAAAGGGGTGATGGTAGAGCATCAGGCGATTTATCAACGTTATCTGGGCTTTAATGACACCTATGCCGTTACGGCGCAAGACCGGCTGTTGCAATTTGCCGCTTTTGCCTTTGATGTTTCAGTGGAAGATTTCTTTTCGTCATTATGTAACGGGGCTACGTTGGTTCTTCGCGATGACAGTTGGTTAGCGTCGATGCCGGAATTTATTAATTTAACCCGGCAATATCGTATTACGGTGGTGTCACTACCGACTCTGTTCTGGTCTGAACTGGCGGCTAGAGAGACGGGGTTACCGCTGCCGGATTGTCTCCGGCTCATCATCATTGGGGGTGAGGCGGTCAAAAAGAACGCCATTCAGGATTGGTTCAGGCAGGAAGGCCCCCGGCCCCGGCTGTTGAACGGTTATGGTCCGACGGAAAATGTCGTGACAGTGACCTATAAGGAGGTGTTATCCCCAGCCGATACGCATTCTATTGGCCGGCCAGCTAAAAATGCCCGCATCTACTTGCTGGACCAATATGGTCAACTGGTGCCATTAGGCTGCGTGGGTGAAATGTATATTGGCGGCGTCGGGGTGGCGCGGGGTTATCTTAACCGGCCGGAATTGAGCGCAGAGCGTTTTACATCGGATCCTTTTAGCCCGGTAGCCGGCGCGCGGATGTATCGCTCCGGGGATTTGGCACGTTATCTGCCGGACGGTGATCTGGAATTTCTGGGCCGTAACGACGAGCAGGTTAAAATCCGCGGCTTCCGTATTGAGCTGGGTGAAATTGAAACCCGGTTGCTGGAACACCCGGAGGTGCAAGAGGCGGCGGTGTTGGCGTTGGATAGTGAGCAGGGCAAACGTTTGGTTGCCTATGTGGTGGCGGCAGTACATGAGGGATTGGCTGCCGATTTGCGTGAACACCTGAGTACCATTTTACCTGACTATATGGTCCCGGCAGCTTTTGTGCGTCTGGGATCCTTTCCGCAGACCCCGAATGGCAAGCTGGATCGTCGGGCGTTGCCTGAACCGGGGGAAGCCGATTTTGTCCGGCAGATTTATGAAGCCCCACAAGGGGAGACTGAGATCGCCATTGCCGTCCTTTGGCGCGAGTTACTGGGTATTGAGCAGATAAGCCGGCATGACAGCTTCTTTGCGTTGGGCGGTCATTCACTGCTCGGCGTGCAGATGATTGAACGCTTGCGTCACCTGGGGTTGACATTGGCAGCGCGTGATCTGTTCCAGTCGCCGGTGCTGTCAGATCTGGCTCAAACGTTGGGACGGCATCAGGCCGTGATAGTACCACCGAATATCATTACAGCGGCCACCACGGCGCTGACACCGGCGATGTTGCCGCTAATTGAGCTGACTCAGCCTGAGATTGATCATATTGTCGGGCAGGTGCCGGGCGGGATGGCGAATATTCAGGATATCTATGCGCTGTCGCCGTTGCAGGACGGTATCCTGTTCCACCACATATTGGAAAAGGAAGGCGACCCGTATTTGGTGCTCTATCCGGTGGCTTTTGCTAACCGCACTTTGCTGGATCGCTATCTGGCGGCGATGCAACAGGTGGTTGATCGCCATGACATCCTGCGTACGGCGTTTATCTGGCAAGGATTATCTGTGCCGGCGCAGGTGGTTTGGCGTCAGGCGACCTTGCCGGTGACGGAACTGACGCTGGACCCGGCTGACGGCCCGGTCATTGACCAGTTAACCCGGCGTTTTGATCCGGATCACTATCGTCTTGATCTGAATCAGGCCCCGTTGTTGCATTTTGTTATCGCTCAGGAAACCGATGGACGCTGGTTTTTACTGGAGTTGCAGCATCACTTGATCGGCGACCATGAAACAATGGAAGTGATGCACCGTGAAGTGCAAGCGTATTTTACCGGGCAGGGGGAGAGCCTGTCTGCGCCGGTTCCTTTCCGCAATCTGGTAGCGGAGGCCCGGCTGGGGGTAAGTCAGGCCGCGCATACCCATTTCTTTACCGACATGCTGGCGGCGGTGGAGGAGCCGACGCTACCGTTCGGGCTGACGGATGTGCATTGTGATGGATCTCAGAAGACGGAATCCTACCGGATGCTGACCGCCGGGTTGAATGACCGTCTGCGCAGTCAGGCCCGGCGTTTGGGCGTCAGTCTGGCGGCGTTGTGTCATCTGGCCTGGGCGCAGGTGTTGTCGCGTACCAGCGGTCAGGAGAAAGTGGTATTCGGTACTGTGCTGTTTGGGCGTATGGCGGCAGGTGAAGGTGCTGGTAATGGCATGGGGTTGTTTATCAATACTCTGCCGTTGCGGCTGGATATGGATGATACCCCGGTACGGGACAGCGTGCGGGCGGTGCATCTGCGACTGGCCGGGTTGCTGGCCCATGAACATGCGTCACTGGCGCTGGCCCAGCGGTGCAGCGGGGTTACCAGCGGTACACCCCTTTTTAGCGCCCTGTTGAACTATCGTCATAATGTTCAACCGGATCCGCTGGATGAAACGATGGCTGGGATTGAATTCCTGGGTGAACAGGAGCGGACCAACTATCCGTTTGTGCTGTCGGTAGAGGACGGCACCACTACTCTGGGGTTGACGGCTCAGGTAGTGCAACCGTTTGATCCGGAAAGCCTGTGCAGTTATATGCAACAGGCGCTGGAAAGTTTGGTGGAAGCCCTGGAGCAATGCCCGAACATACCTGTTCGGGCATTGGAAATCTTGCCGGAAGCGGAACGTGCCTTGTTGTTAAAGACCTGGAACGCCACGGAAACCGTGTATCCTGACCAGTTATGTGTTCATCAGTTATTTGAGCTGCAAGTGGAGAAGACCCCGAAGGCGACGGCGCTGATAGCGGGAGATAGAACCCTAAGCTATACGGAACTGAATGCTCGGGCTAACTGGCTGGCCCATCAACTGATTGAACAGGGAATTCGCCCGGATGATCATGTTGCGATTCTGTTGGAGCGATCGATAGAACTGGTGGTGGCTCAGTTGGCTATTCTCAAAGTGGGGGCTGTTTACGTACCGATAGATCCCAGTGTACCGGATGAGCGGAAAAACTGGCTGATAAGCGATTGTTCAGCCAGGTTACTGCTCACTGATACACGGACTGATATTTCGGCTAATCTGGCTGTTCCGCTGTTGCGCTTCTCGGATGAGACAGATCCGGGCAGCGAGGAAGATCGCCTTAACCCTGATTTACCGCGTTCCAGCGATGGATTAGCGTATATCATGTATACCTCCGGTTCGACCGGTACACCAAAAGGGGTTTTAGTGCCGCATCGTGCGATAGTTCGGTTGGTTATCAATAATGGCTATGCCGAAATTGAACCGGATGATCGGGTGGCTTTTACGGCTAACCCGGCGTTTGATGCCAGCACGTTTGAAGTCTGGGCACCGTTGCTCAACGGCGGTGCGCTGGTGGTTATCGACCATGCCACGTTGCTGACACCACAAGAGTTGGTACCGGCTTTCCAGGCTCATCGCATCACGGTGCTGTGGCTGACTATCGGGCTGTTTAACCGGCTGGCGGCAGAGTTATCCCCGGTTCTTCCACAGATTAAGATCCTGATTTTCGGGGGAGATATCCCTGATTTACATGTAATTGCCCAGGTTCTGGATAATCGTCCGCCACAACAATTATTGCAGGCCTATGGTCCGAGTGAGGGAACCACCTTTACCACGATATACCCTATCGTGGCGTTAGCACAGGGTGTAACCCGCATTCCTATTGGTCGGCCAATCGCGAATACCCGTGTTTATCTGCTGGATGCCTATGAGCAGCCGGTACCGCCAGGGGTGATCGGTGAAATTTATGTCGGCGGAGATGGAGTTGCTCAGGGTTATTTCAATCGCCCTGAGTTAACCGCCGAACGTTTCTTGGTTGATCCATTCAGTGATAACCCGAATGCGCGTATGTACCGCACCGGGGATTTGGCCCGTTATCTACCGGACGGTAATCTGGAATTCCTGAGCCGTAATGATCAGCAAGTTAAAATCCGGGGCTTCCGCATTGAACCGGGTGAAATTGAGACGCATCTGGCAGAGCATCCAGCGGTGCATGAAGCTGCTGTGCTGGCTCGGGGGGAAGGTCCGGATAAACGGCTGGTGGCCTATGTGGTGGCGCCAGCGGATGACGGGTTGGTGAACAGCCTGCGTGCCCACCTGAGTGCCATTTTACCTGACTATATGGTGCCGTCAGCTTTTGTGCGTCTGGATGCATTTCCATTGACTCCTAACGGTAAATTGGATCGCCGGGCATTGCCGGCACCGGACAATGAAGCCTTTGCTTATCAAGTTTACGCCGTGCCTCAAGGCGAAACGGAAATGGCCCTGGCGGCGATTTGGCGTGAATTACTGGGAATTGAACAGGTTAGCCGGCATGACAGTTTCTTCGCCTTGGGTGGTCATTCGCTGCTCGCGATACGGATGGTTGAACGCTTGCGTCATCTGGGATTGACACTGACGGCGCGTGATCTGTTCCAGTTTCCGGTGCTGTTTGAACTGGCCCGGTCACTGGGACAGCACCAGGCTGTGACAGTGCCGCCTAACGCCATCACCCCGGCAGCCACGGCACTGACGCCGGCGATGTTGCCGCTGATTGATCTGACTCAGGCTGAGATTGACAGCATCATTGAACAGGTGCCGGGCGGAACAGCCAATATTCAGGATATCTATGCCCTGTCGCCGTTGCAGGACGGTATCTTATTCCACCACCTGCTGGCAAACGAAGGGGATCCGTATCTGTTGACGGGTCAGATGGCCTTTGCTGACCGGTCTCTGTTAGATCGTTATCTGACCGCCGTTCAACGAGTGGTTGATCGGCACGATATCTTACGTACGGCTTTTATCTGGCAAGGATTGTCAGTGCCGGCGCAGGTGGTTTGGCGTCAGGCCCAATTGTCGGTGACTGAGTTGACACTGAACCCGGTTGACGGTCCGGTGAGTGACCAGTTAACTCGGCGCTTTGATCCGCGTTATCATCGTCTCGACCTGAGCGAAGCGCCGTTATTGCGCTTTATGGTGGCGCAGGAGACCGATGGTCGCTGGATTGTTCTGCAATTGCTGCATCACCTGATTGGCGACCATGAAACAATGGAAGTGATGCACCGTGAAGTACAGGCGCTTCTTACTGGTCAGGCGGATAGCCTGCCTGCGCCGGTTCCTTTCCGCAATTTAGTGGCGCAGGCCCGGTTGGGGGTAAGTCAGGAAGCGCATACCCATTTCTTTACCGAGATGCTGGCGGCGGTAGATGAACCGACGCTGCCATTCGGGCTGACAGAGGTGCACCGCGACGGCTCACAGGTGACGGAATCCCACCGGATGTTAGTGCCTGAGTTGAATGATCGTCTGCGCAGTCAGGCCCGGCGTTTGGGGGTCAGTCTGGCGGCGTTGTGTCATCTGGCCTGGGCACAGGTGTTGTCGCGTACCAGCGGGCAGGAGAAAGTGGTATTCGGCACGGTGTTGTTTGGGCGGATGCAGGCAGGGGACAGCGCTGACAATGGTATGGGGCTGTTTATTAATACCTTGCCATTACAGCTGGATATCGATGATACGCCGGTACGGGACAGCGTGCAGGCTGCCCATACCCGACTGGCTGGATTATTAGCGCATGAACATGCGTCACTGGCGCTGGCCCAGCGGTGCAGTGGGATTGCCAGCGGTACGCCCCTCTTCAGCGCCCTGTTGAACTATCGACATAATGTTCAACCGGATCCGCTGGATGAAACGATGGACGGGATTGAATTTCTGAATGAACAGGAGCGGACCAACTATCCGTTTGTGCTGTCGGTGGAGGATTTTTCTGAATCCCTGGGGCTGACGGCTCAGGTTGTGCAACCGTTTGATCCGGAAAGGATATGCGGTTATATGCAGCAGGCGCTGGAAAGTCTAGTGGCGGCGCTTGAGCAAGTTCCGGAAATGCCCGTTCGGGCATTGGAAATCTTGCCGGAAGCGGAACGTACGTTGTTGTTAAAAACCTGGAACGCCACGGAAACTGTGTATCCTGATGTGTTGTGTATCCATCAGTTGTTTGAACAGCAGGTGGAGAAAGCCCCGGAAGCGACGGCACTGATAGCGGGAGAGAAGACTCTGAGCTATACGGAACTGAATGCCCGTGCTAACCGGTTGGCTCGTCAGTTGATTGAACAAGAGGTTTGCCCCGGTGACCATGTTGCGCTCTTGTTAGAGCGATCGATGGAGCTGGTGGTGGCTCAATTGGCTATCCTTAAAGCTGGCGGCGTTTACGTGCCGATTGATCCCAGTGTGCCGGATGAACGGAAAAACTGGCTGATAAGCGATTGTTCAGCCAAATTGCTGCTCACCGATACACGGACGGATATTCCCGCTAACCTGACTGTTCCGTTGTTTCGTCTCTTTGGTGAGACAGACACGGGCAGCGGGGAAGATTGCCTCAACCTTGGTTTACCGCGCTCCAGCGCCGGGTCAGCGTATATTATGTATACCTCCGGTTCTACCGGTACACCTAAAGGGGTTCTGGTGCCTCATCGTGCGGTGGTCCGGCTGGTCATCAATAATGGCTATGCTGAAATTGGACCGGATGATCGGGTGGCCTTTGCCGCTAATCCGGCTTTCGATGCCAGCACGTTTGAAGTCTGGGCACCGTTGCTTAATGGCGGCGCGTTAGTGGTGGTCGATCGTGTCACGTTGCTGACACCGCTGGAGTTTGTACACGTTCTACAGGTTCAGCGAATGACTGTGCTGTGGCTGAGTGTCGGACTGTTTAACCAGCTGGCGGCGGAGCTGTCTCCGGTTCTTCCGCAAATAAAGCTCCTGATTGTCGGGGGAGATGCTCTTGATCCCCATGTTATTGGGCAGGTACTGAGCACGAATCCGCCACAACAGTTATTGAATGGCTATGGGCCGAGTGAAAGCACTACCTTTACCACGACATACCGTATCACTGCATTAGCACAGGGAGCAATCCGCATCCCTATTGGTCGGCCGGTAGCCAACACGCGGGTTTATTTGCTGGATGCGTATGGTCGGCCGGTGCCGTTGGGGGTGGCCGGAGAGATTTATGTTGGGGGCGATGGAGTTGCTTGTGGTTATCTTAATCGTGCTGAATTGACCGCCGAATGTTTCTTGGTTGATCCGTTCAGTGATAACCCGGATGCACGCATGTACCGCACCGGGGACTTGGCGCGTTATTTGCCAGACGGCAATCTGGAGTTTCTGGGCCGTAACGATCAACAGGTTAAAATCCGCGGCTTCCGGATTGAACTGGGTGAAATTGAGGCCCGGTTGGCAGAACACCCGGCGGTGCGTGAGGTTGCAGTGTTGGCATTGGGTGAAGGGGCGGATAAACGGTTGGTTGCTTATGTGGTGGCAACAGCGGATGAGGCGCTGATGAACAACCTGCGTGCCCACCTGAGTGCAACTTTACCTGATTATATGGTGCCGTCGGCTTTTGTGCGTCTGGAGGCGTTTCCATTGACCCCGAACGGTAAGCTGGATCGTCATGCGTTACCGGCACCGGATGGTGAAGCGGTTGCCCGTCAGGTTTACGCGGCACCGCAAGGCGAAACGGAAATTGCCCTGTCGGTTATTTGGCGTGAATTACTGGGGGTTGAACAGGTCAGCCGGCATGACAGCTTCTTTGCTCTGGGCGGCCATTCACTGCTCGCGGTACGCATGATTGAACGCTTGCGTCACCAGGGGTTGACGCTGACGGCGCGTGATTTGTTCCAGTCGCCGGTGTTGTCGGCACTGGCCCAAACGTTGGGACGACATCGTGCGGTGATGGTACCGGCTAATGTGATTACACCAGAAACGACGAAACTCATACCTGCTATGTTGCCGTTGATTGATCTGACTCAGCCTGAGATTGACAGCATCATTGAACAGGTACCGGGTGGGGTGGCTAATCTTCAGGATATCTATGCCCTGTCGCCATTGCAGGATGGTATTTTGTTTCACCACTTACTGGCAAACGAAGGGGATCCCTATTTGTTAGTCAGCCAGATGGCTTTTGCTGACCGGCTGCTGTTGGACCGTTATTTGGCCGCAGTACAACAGATGGTTGATCGGCACGATATTCTGCGTACCGCCTTTATCTGGCAAGGATTGTCCGTGCCAGCGCAGGTGGTCTGGCGTCAGGCACCATTGTCGGTCACTGAATTGACGTTGGACCCGGCTGATGGGCCGGTTGGCGATCAACTGGTGCAACGTTTTGATCCCCGTCATTATCGTATTGATTTGGGGCAGGCACCGCTGCTGCGTTTTGTCGTGGCTCAGGAAACCGATGGCCGCTGGTTACTACTGGAATTGCTGCATCACCTGATTGGTGACCATACCACGCTGGATGTGATGAATCGCGAAGTACAAGCGTATCTTACTGGTCAGGAAGACGGCCTGCCTGCGCCGGTGCCGTTCCGCAATCTGGTGGCGCAGGCCCGGTTGGGTATCAGTCAGGAGGAACATACCCGCTTCTTTACCAACATGCTGGCGGTGGTGGCTGAACCCACACTGCCGTTTGGGCTGGCGGATGTGCATCATGATGGATCGCAGGAGACAACATCCTACCGGATGCTGACGGCTGGGTTGAATGACCGTCTTCGCTATCAGGCCCGGCATTTGGGTGTCAGTCTGGCGGCGCTGTGCCATCTGGCCTGGGCCCAGGTGTTATCGCGTACCAGTGGTCAGGAGAAAGTGGTGTTTGGTACCGTGCTGTTTGGGCGCATGGCGGCGGGAGAAGGGGCTGACAATGGGATGGGGCTGTTTATCAATACCCTGCCGTTACGGTTGGATATCGATGATACCCCGGTTAGGGACAGCGTGCGGGCGGCCCATTTACGGCTGGCCGGGTTGCTGGCGCATGAGCATGCTTCACTGGCGCTGGCCCAGCGGTGCAGCGGGGTTGCCAGTGGTACGCCGCTTTTTAGTGCCCTGCTGAACTATCGGCATAATGATCAACTGGATCCGCTGAATGAAACGATGGCCGGGATTGAATTCCTGGGCGGACAGGAGAGCACTAACTATCCCTTTGGGTTGTCGGTGGAGGACGGGGGTTCCACTTTGGGACTGACGGCGAGTGCAGTGCAGCCGTTTGATCCGGACAGAATATGCGGTTATATGCAGCAGGCGCTGGAGAGTCTGGTGGAGGCGCTTGAGCAGGCACCGGAGACGCCGGTACGGGCGCTGAATATCCTGCCGGAAACGGAACGCACGCTGTTGCTGGAAACCTGGAATGCCACGGAAACCGCCTATCCTGACGCGTTATGTATTCATCAGTTGTTTGAGCAACAGGTGGAGTGGGCTCCGGAGGCAACGGCACTGGTGTATCAAGAGCAGACGCTCAGTTATGCCGAATTAAATGCCTGCACCAACCGTCTGGCCCATCAACTGATTGCGTTGGGCGTCACACCCGACCAGCCGGTGGTGATTTGTGTGGCACGTTCCCCGGCGATGGTGGTGGGATTGCTGGCGGTGCTGAAAGCTGGCGGGGCTTATGTGCCGCTGGACTCAACTTACCCGGGAGAACGTTTGGCGTATATCTTGAATGATACAGCCCCGGCAGTGGTGTTGGCTGATGCGGTTGGACGGGCGGCGCTGGGCGAGGAGGCGCTGGCGGGGCTGACGGTACTTGACCCGAATACGCTGCCCGACCAGCCGGCCAGTAACCCGCAGGTCCCGGCGTTGACGCCCCGGCATTTGGCGTATGTGATTTACACCTCCGGTTCAACCGGGCAGCCGAAAGGGGTGATGGTAGAGCATCAGGCGATGTATCAACGGTATCTGGGCTTTAATGAGACCTATGCCGTCACGGAGCAAGACCGGGTGCTGCAATTTGCTTCTTTTTCTTTTGATGTTTCAGTGGAAGAATTTTTCTCGTCATTATGCAATGGAGCGACGCTGGTTATTCGTGATGATAGCTGGCTGACTTCGATGCAGGAATTTATCACCTTAATCCGACAAAACCGTATTACGGTGATATCGCTGCCGACTTTATTCTGGTCTGAATTGGTGGCCAGAGACAAAGCATTACCGCTGCCGAATTGTCTCAAGTTAATCATTATAGGTGGTGAGGCGGTACAGAAGAGAGCTATTCAACTGTGGTTTATACAGGAAACTTATCGTCCACGGCTATTAAATACGTATGGCCCGACTGAAAATACCGTGATTGCGACCTATAAAGAGGTGTTATCCCTAGAAGATGATTGTTCTATTGGCCAGCCGGTTAAAAATACCTGCATCTACCTGCTGGACCAATACGGTCAACCGGTGCCATTAGGCTGCATTGGCGAAATGTATATTGGTGGTGTCGGGGTGGCGCGGGGTTATCTGAACCGGCCGGAATTGAGCGCAGAACGTTTTATACCGGATCCCTTTAGTCCGGTATCTGGTGCGCGGATGTACCGGACTGGGGATTTGGCTCGCTATCTGCCGGACGGTGACCTGGAATTCCTGGGCCGTAACGACCAGCAGGTTAAGATCCGGGGTTTCCGGGTTGAACTGGGGGAAATTGAAACCCGGTTACTGGAATACCCAGCGGTACAAGAGGCGGCAGTACTGGCGCGGGAAGATGGGCAGGATAAACGTCTGGTGGCTTATGTGGTGGCGGAAGCGAATGACGGGTTAGTTGCCTGCTTGCGTGAGCACCTGAGTGCGATTTTACCTGATTATATGATACCGGCGGCCTTTGTGCGCCTGGATACCTTCCCACAGACCCCGAATGGCAAGCTGGATCGCCGGGCATTACCGGTACCAGGCGAGGAAGCCTTTGCCCGTCAGGCCTATGAAGCACCGCAAGGGGAAGCTGAAATTGAGCTGGCGGCGATTTGGTGTGAAGTTCTGGGGATTGAACAGATCAGCCGGTATGACAACTTCTTTGCGTTGGGCGGTCATTCGCTGTTGGCGGTACGGATGATGAACCGGATAGCGGCGCTGGGTGTCGAACTGCCACTGAGCGTATTGTTTGAAATGTCCACGTTAATGGCCTTTGCTGAGGCAATGCGTATCCGGTTTGATGAACAGCGCAAGATATTACCCACCATTCTGCCGATATCCCGCGAAGGGGCGTTGCCGTTGTCATTCGCTCAACAGCGTTTGTGGTTCCTTGCCCAGTTTGAGGGCGTCAGTGATATTTATCATATCTCGATGGTACTGCGCTTGTGTGGTCAGCTGGATATCGTTGCCTGGCAGCAGGCACTCGACACGTTGTTTGCCCGTCATGAAGCGTTACGTTCCGTCTTCGTCTCCGTTGATGGTCAGCCACAAGTGCAACTGCTGGCGGCGGACCGTGGGGTGCCGTTGTCCCAGTATGATCTGCGTGGGGTAGCGGATGCCGAAACTGTGCTTGAACATCTGAGCATCGGGGAAGCCAGTACGTCATTTGATCTCAGTCATGGCCCGCTGATCCGCGCCTCTCTTATCCGGCTCACCGATGACGAATACCAATTCCTGTTTACCCAGCATCACATTGTATCAGACGGCTGGTCTGTCGGCGTGCTGATAAGTGAATTGAGTACGCTCTATACGGCTTTTCTGGCCGGGCAACGTGATCCCTTGCCACCACTGGCGATTCAATATCCTGATTACGCTGCTTGGCAGCGTCAGTGGCTATCGGCTGAACGGATCCAGACGCAATCGGACTATTGGCGTACCATGCTGGCTGACGCCCCCGTGTTGCTGGATTTGCCAACCGATCGGCCTCGTCCGCCTCAGCAGTCGTTTGCCGGGGGGGTTATGTTCATCGATCTGGATGCGGAATTAACGGCATCTCTTAAGCACCTGAGCGAACAGCAGGGCGTTACGTTATTCATGACCCTGTTATCAGCCTGGGCGATGGTCCTATCACGCCTGTCAGGTCAGGACGATCTGGTTATCGGCACACCGAGTGCGGGCCGCAGTCACCAGGAAGTGGAACCCCTGATCGGTTTCTTTGTCAATACGCTGGCTTTACGTATTGATTTATCGGATGCGCCGAATGTCATTGAATTGCTGGCGCGTGTGCGGCAAACCGCATTGGCGGCACAGGCGCATCAGGACCTGCCGTTTGAACAGGTGGTGGAAATCGTGCAGCCACCGCGCCGATTGGCGCATACCCCGTTGTTCCAGGTGATGTTTGCCTGGCAGAACAATGAGAGCCCGGAATGGGAATTACCGGAGTTGGCTGTTTCGCTTGTTGATTCTGTTCTTGAAACAGACACAGTTAAGTTTGATCTGGAATTGGAACTGTCTGAAGAGAATGGCCGGATTGTGGGGGCTCTGGGTTATGCCACGGCTCTGTTTGATCAACAGACAATCGAACGCTATGTGGGGTATCTACACACGGTACTGCAAGCGATGGTGGTTCATCCTCAACAGCCCGTTGGGGAAATCGATATTTTGGCTCCGGCAGAGCGCAGGTTATTGCTGGAAACCTGGAATGCGACGGAAACCGCCTATCCTGATCCGTTGTGTATTCATCAGTTATTTGAACAGCAGGTGCAAAGGACACCGAATGCGACAGCAATTGTGTGTGGGGCTGAGACACTGAGCTATGCTGAACTCAACAGACGGGCAAACCGGTTGGCTCATGAGCTTATTGCACAGGGGGTGATACCGGAGCAACGTGTTGCGCTTTGTGTCTCCCGTTCTGCGTCAATGATGATCGGGTTGCTGGCTATATTGAAGGCTGGAGGTGCTTACGTCCCGCTGGATCCGGCGTATTCGGGTGACCGTTTGAGAGGGATTTTAAGTGATGCCACCCCTGCCATGGTAGTGGCAGATGTGATGGGGCGTACGGCTTTGGGTCAGGATACACTGAAAGGGTTGAAGGTATTAGCACCGGATACGGATTGGGAACAACCAGACAGCAACCCGCAAATATTATCACTGCATTCAAGACAGCTGGCTTATGTGATTTATACCTCGGGTACTACCGGCGTGCCCAAAGGCGTGATGGTGGAACATCGTGGCGTAATAAATTTGGCA
>NZ_JBHFKZ010000061.1:0-30554 GCF_042879375.1 Photorhabdus sp. RM323S | reverse complement strand
CTCAGACCGCGGCAAATGCGTTGTATACAGCAGCGGCGGTTGCCAACATGGTACCAAATATTTATGGCATGGCCGTGGGTGGCAGCCAATATGGTGCTCTGCCGACGGCGATTGCTTTGGGGCTCCAGACTGCGTCGGCTGCGACATCTGCAACAGCGGACGCGGTATTCCAATCGGAAATGTATCGTCGTCGTCGCGAAGAATGGCAAATGATGCGTGACAGCGCGAAAGTTGAGATGACGCAAATTGAGGCCCAGCAAGCCGCATTGAAGATACGTAAAGAGGCTGCATCGATGCAGTTGACCTACTTGATGACGCAACAGAAGCACCATTTGGCACAATGGGAGTTGTTGCAGCGCAAATTCAGTAATCAGGCGTTGTATAACTGGATGCGCGGACGCTTATCTGCGCTGTACTTCCAATTCTATGACTTAGCTGTATCCCGTTGCTTACTGGCTCAACTGGCTTTTGAATGGGAAACAAAGAATAAGACGCGTTTTATTAAACCGGGTGCCTGGCAAGGGACTTATGCTGGTCTGTTGTGTGGCGAGGCGCTGATGTTGAATTTGGCGGCGATGGAGTCGGCATATTTGGCTTGGGAGTCTCGCTCATTGGCGGTGGAACGTACGGTTTCTCTGGCGCAGGTGTATCAATCTTTGGGTGAGAAGGTGAATTTTACGCTGTCAAACCAGATTGAAGCGCTGTTGAAGAATAACCAAGATGCTTCTGTAGGCAATGAGGGTAATCAACTGAAATTGGCTGGTAATACCTTGTCAGCCACGCTAACCATCAGGGATCTGCAACTTAAAGATGATTATCCGGTTGATATGCAATTAGGTGATGTGCGCCGTATTAAGCAAATTAGCGTGAGTTTGCCCGCTTTATTGGGGCCATATCAGGATGTGCAAGCGACTTTAAGCTATGCTGGTACGACCTCGCTGGCAAAAGGTTGTACGGCAATTGCGGTCTCCCGGGGGATGGATGACAGTGGGCAATTCCAACTGGATTTCAATGATGGTAAATATCTGCCATTTGAAGGCATTGCGATTGATGATGCGGGCAAATTAGTCTTGCGTTTCCCGAATGCCAAAGGTAAGCAAGAAGCTTTATTGCAAAGCTTAAGTGATATCATCTTGCATATTCGCTACACCATTCGTGATTGAATCCGTATAGCCGTCCAATCTTATTTATTTTCCGCCCGTTAGCCGGGCGGATATTTATTCAATTACACCAGCGTGTCAGCGGCCGTATCATTTTCATCCTCACTAACGGTAAACCACGAGTAATATTGGCTCTGCCGCAGCCAGCCTTTTGCGGTGATAACCCGGATTTCTCGGCCAACCGGATCGTATACATGGGTATCGGCGTAGGCCTCTTTTCTGGCGCTGTCATCACTGACATATCGCCAGTCATTGAGGAAATAGGGCTGATATGTTCGAACGGGTTGCCCTTTATTGTCATACTCGGTACGGCCGGTTACCGCCCAGCGAGTCTTGGTATCCTCAGTTTTCGTGATCAGAGAGCCGTCTTGGTTACGCTGCCAGGCTTCGCCGGCCTCATGTCGCACAGCAGCTTGCAGCAGACGACCAGAACCATCACTGAATGCCACTTGTTGGCGAATTTGTTGTTCAGAATCACTGTCATAACGGTCCGTGGTTAGCATAAGGTTATGGGGCGATAAACCGATGCTGCGGGTTAACAGATTGACCAAAGGTGTGTCCGTTTTTTGATCTTGTACCCAATGGCGGTGGGCCAATGCGCAGATACGCCAGTCTTCCGTGATAATTCGTGAATTGCGCAACGTTGCTTGTTCTTCCTTTGTCAGCGTATTAAAGGTGTCCTGACTGAATACCGGCATCCAGCTTTCCGATGCATAGACTAGGTATTGCGCCACCGGTAACGGTGCTGACAAGGCCAGGGCTGCATCGACTCCGGGTGGCGGGGAGAATGGCATCTGTTCCGGTGAGGAGTAACCGGTCATCACGCCATTTTCGATTCCCCAAAAACGTTGTGTGACAGGGCGTCCCAATGCATCCAGCGTCATAAAGTGCACATTGTCATTGATATCGGTGAGTTGCACTAGCGTCAGAAAACGCCAGTCATAACTGGCTGAAACAGTCAGGCCTGCCGCATCTTGTGTTTGTGTGACGACACAGTGGTGTGTGTCCCATTGCAAAGTGGTTTTTCCGGTCAGCAGAGTGTTACGTTGTGCGACAGGACGCCAAAATTGTGCCTCAGTGCCGTAATCGGTATAACCGTGACGACCTGTATCAATATTTACTGATTGATAATCAAGTTTCTGCTGCAATAAAAACCACACGAATCGCCCAAGCCATTTGAAGCTGAACACCTTAATGATGATGTGCTCGGCCGTACACTGGATGCCTTATATGAAGCGGGGGTGTCGGAAGTTTATCAGGTGCTTGCTGGGCAAGTGGTTGATAAATTAGGGTTAAATCCCGATTCCGTTCATTTGGATATCACGAGTTTTCATGTCGATGGTGACTATGACAGCGCGTTGGGAGATGACACAAAACGCATTGCGCTGGTGCCGGGTTATAGCCGGGATCACCGGCCCGAGCTGAACCAGATTGTCCTTGAACTGATTTGCGAAAATCAGGCAGGTATCCCTGTCTACATGCAGGCCATGAGCGGGAATACGAATGATGCCAAAGCCTTTGCCCAGACGATCAAAACCCATATTCAATGCCTGAAGGCGGCACAAAACAGCCGCTACTTTGTGGCCGATGTCGCACTTTATACTGAAGCCGCGATCGCTTCGCTTCATCAGTAAAAACAACGATTTATTACGCGCGTTCCCTTGACTATCAAGGAAGCTAAACAGCATCTCCTGAACGTGACAGCGGAGCAATTCAGCCCCATCAAATCGGTTCATTATCAATTAGCTGGTCAGGTTTATACCCGGTTAAACAATGTGAAACAGGCCAGATTGCGGGTCGGGAGGTTTATTTTAGCGACCAATGAACGGGATGAAGGACAGCTTGATATGGCGGCGTTACTGGCTAATTATAAGGCACAACAAACGGTGGAGCGGGGTTTTCGATTCCTGAAAAGCCGGGAATTCCTGACGTCTGCCATTTTCCTGAAAAAACCGGAGCGGATAGAAGCGCTGTTAATGGTGATGACCAGTTGTCTCATGGTTTATGCGGCGCTGGAGCATAAAATTCGCCATGAATTGAAACAAAGTGTGCCGTTTTTCCCCGATATGAAGAACAAACCGACACAATCCCCCACCGCGCGTTGGGTGTTTCTGGCCTTTGAAGGGATCAGCACCTTTGAATTTCAAGAACATAAAATGGTGACAGGAATGCAATCTTACCACCATGAGCTTTTGAGTTTATTAGGTGCACAATATAAAGCGGTTTATTCTTGAATTAGGTGCGGAATGAAGGATAAAAAGAGCAGTTCAACGTTATCATTATCGTGATATTTACATAAAAAATAATTTCCTGATTGATGACTCGATAAAAAAAGAAATGATATTTTCTTCCTTAATGAAGGACGATATCACGGTCTATGTGACGACTGAACATTATCCTGACAACGATGATATTATCAGGATAGATGGAGCTTATCAGATTTTGCGTCTTGCAGTATCTAATGATATTTTACAATCAGAAAGCAATGCTGATGATATAATATACACACTTCCTTTAGCTCAACATAATCGCGCTTTTTTAAAACAGTGTGACACTTTTATTCCATTGAATTATTTGCCTGAGTACCAAAATTTAACTTTGCTAACCGTGCCGGATTTCACTAATAGATTGGATTTGGTCAGATTGGATATTGCGATAAGTTTAATGACACCGAATGAAATGCTCTGTTCTGCTCATCTTCATAAAGGCATAACATTTTTGAATTTTAAATCATATCCGGCGCCATCAGTGAGATATTGTGCTTATACTCTCCGGCGTAAATATAAAGAACCATTGAATTTATTAATTTCTGATTTAATTCTTTAGAATTCAATTTAAAGTGGTTATTTATCATTAGCTGAATAAAGTAGTTAGTTTGAATTGATGAAATATTATCATGACTAATTGATACTAAAATTAAAATATTTTAAAGGTGGTTGGTTATTAAATCCCTTGAACAGAAGTTTAGGGGATTTTTTTATCTCTATATTAATTGATAGTTATTTTGTATAGCTTAATTTGACCTGGTAAATAATTCGGTATAACAGCAAACTAAGCCAAAAATTAGCCATCAAGTAAAATTGCTGATGGGCGATCTGCTCAGTAATGGTTTCTGGTCAAATGATCCATACGTGAAGGCTATTTTTCAACCATTAGTTTATTCATGTTGCTTTATTTATCAAATAATAATAATTTTTATTATCATTTGTAATCGTATTCTTGTTGTAGCTGATAATCTAAACTTTATGGAAACTAAATGAGAGAGCTAACGACCATGCAGGCCGCTTATTGGATTGGCCGGCAATATGAACAGACGTTGGGTGGTGTTACCGCCCATTTGTATGCAGAGTTTGATGGTACTGAACTTGATCTTGAGCGGCTGAAAGCTGCCGTACAGTATCTCTTTGATATCCATCCGATGTTGCGACTACGCGTTACACCGGATGGCATGCAAACCATAGAAAGTCTGTCTTCCAACGATAAATTGCACATCGATGATGTCAGTATCTATGATAAAAAAGCCATTGCTGATTTTCTGGAAAGTAAACGAAAAAGTAAAACCCACCAGAAACTGGATCTTGAACAGGGTCAGTCTATCGATTTGAGTGTCAGCCTTTTAAAGGATGGAGATTTTCGCTTGCATATCGACCTGGATATGATTGCAGGTGATGCGCAAAGCTTTCGTATTCTCATGGAGGATTTGGCCCGATTTTATCATCAGCCTGACCATCAACCGAAAAGTGGAGGAAGCACTTATTTTCACTATTTGGAGCGAATGAAAGCTGATAAGTCTTTATTAACTTTACGTGAACGCGATAAAAAATGGTGGAGTACGCGTATTGCGCAAATTCCACCAGCCCCTAAACTTCCTCATATTCATCGCCCTCTCCCACAGGGAGAATACTTTAGTGATCGATTCGCGGTTCAACTGACTAAAGAAGACAAATTGTCGTTAAAGACAACCGCCAAAAAATATCAGATTACGCTGTCAACATTATTTCTGTCTCTTTTCGCGTGTACGGTAGGGATTTGCACGCAGTCTGATAAATTCAGATTAAATGTACCGACATTCCAGCGAGAAAGTTACCTCCGTGATGTGGACAAAATTGTGGGTGATTTTTCAGATTTATCTATTTTAAGTGTTGAATTACAGCGTCATGAGCCGGTGATTGCGTTATGCCATCGTTTTGCTGATCAAATCGCTTTACTCCTCTCTCACCGGACTTACCCGGGCGTCAGTGTTATGCGGGATCTCTCCAGATACCACGGTAACATGCAAATCTCGCCTATCGTTTTTACCTCCGGTTTTGGTATCAGTGACGATAATTTATTGTCCGAAAATGTAACCCGTGCTTTCGGTGAAATGGTCTTTGTTATTTCTCAAGGGCCACAGGTTGCCTTGGATGTTCAGGTTGCGCCAGCTTATGAAGGGATTTTGGTTAACTGGGATGTTCGTCTGGATGTTTTCCCTGAACCGTATATCCGTAGAATGTTTGATATCTATCGCTCTTTAATTCGGATGATCATTCATTCGCCTGAGTTGATAAACCAGTCTTTGGACTATTTTTTCTCATCTCATTTTTCTGCTTCACATCAAGATGTGGGGACTGAAAAGGTGACATTCTCTTGTGTTGAGCAAATGCTTATTCTTCTGCTGTCCCGGCTGACGAACGAAGAAAATATCAACGCCCATACTTCTCTTTCAGCATTGGATATTGATGCTGATGTCGCAGAAGAATTAACGGGATTTATTAACAAATATATCCCACAGGCAGGACTGATAATTGAAGATATTAAGGCTCATCAAACAGTAAATGCATTGGCACAGACGATGACATTAAGATCGCGGGGAGCGGCTGAAAAGACGGCTGAGGCACTAGTGAAAATCCTTAATCGACAGAAGTAATCTTTCTTTTTGAAAGATGCTAAATGTTTAGCTTGTTAATTAATTAGGTTCTGTTCTTTCTCACAATCGAAAATTGAGGAAATATCATGGATACCGCACTGACACCATTACAACGCGCGTACCTGCTAGGACGAAGTGAATTGTTACCACTGGGTGGTGTTGCCATGCATGATTTCAGGGAATTCAGAGGTCATATCGAGTTTTCTGTTATTCAGTCCCGGCTCACCAGATTAGTACAGCAATATGATGCGTTACGTACCCATATAGATGAAAGTTCATTGGTTCAACATGTCTCCGATGCCATTATCCTGAATCTTGATGAAATTGATTTCACGGCTATCCCGCGTTCAGCGGCTTATCAAAAGATAGATGAGATGAGGCAGGCGTATTCTCATAAGATCCACGATCTTTCTCGTTCTCCCTGGCATATTTGGGCTATTAAATTGGCAGAGTCAGAAGATGAGGATAATGACCTTTTTACGACCGTGGTGTTCGTGAGCTTTGATGCACTGATTTTGGATGGCAGCGCTATCTCTCTCATCTTGTTTAAATTGTTTGAAGAGGATGAGAATCAGCAGAAAAGAGCCAGGCCAACGGGAAATATCGCTCATTTGCTTCAACCGCCTTCGGTCTCGAAAAAGCAAAGTGATACTGAATATTGGTCAGAAAAGCTAAAAGAATATCCCGGCCCACCGGCATTGCCTTGGAAGAGACCACCAGAATCGATTAAATCCTCTCGCTACAGAAGAGAGAAGGTCACCGTTCCCAGCGCGACGTTGAATCATTTGTCTAAAATCGCTTCATCTTATGGCCTGTTTCAAAATACGATTTTATCCACCATTATTCTGGAGATAATGTCATTTTGGACCCAAGATAGTCGGTTATGTATCGGTATTCCGGTTGCTATGCCCACCCAGAAAATGCAGTTTAGTAATGAATCTTCATTTGTCGCTGTTTGTTTTAAAAGAGACCAGACGCCATTTTTAGAAAGAGCAACCGCTTTTCAAAATGATATTTTTGCCTCTTTGGAACATCTGGATTTTTCCGGCGTTGATATTAACCGGCTGATATTCAATCAACATCAGACAGGTTTAGCGCTACCTGTTGTGTTAACGAATGGTTTGTCATGGAAAACATTGCCTGCATCTGGTGATGTCTCTTTTTATGATGGATTAACGCAGACACCGCAAGTTGCAATGGATATTCGTTTGTCCCTGGATCAGGACAAAAATCTGGTGTTATCCATTGATTATGCAGAAAAAGCGCTGGAAAAAAATATCGTGCAGGATATTTTACAAACCATCACCCAGGCAATCGCGCTGATCTGTTGTCAGGAAAAACTCGCTGTGGATTTTTCTGAGGTGATTGATTATCACCATTACAAAGATAACGGTAATGACAGTGATTTTATCTGTTCAAATTTCCTGGCTCGTATTGCGGATAACCTATTGACGGGAAAATTAAAAAAATCCGCTATTATCTGTGGGGAGCAGCAGATTACATATTCTGAGTTGGGGGCGTGTGTTCAAAATATAGTGAATAACCTGAATCGCTGTGGGATGCGTAAAGGCAGTGTAGTCGCGATTTGTTTGCCCCGTAGTCCTGAGCATGTGATGGTGACAATCACCTGTGCGCTTTTGGGGATTATTTGGGTGCCTATTGATGTGAATTCTCCCTCTGAACGTCTGGATTATCTGCTAACCAATTGCCATTCTGATCTCATTGTGAATACCGGACAGTTTAATCGTGATAAAGCCATCACATTGGAAACACTGCTCACCTCAGTTTCTGAAAACGTTTTACTCCCTTTAGAGACTTTATCATCACTGAGTCATAGCATTGAACCGGCTTATTATCTGTATACTTCCGGAACAACGGGTAAACCCAAATGTGTGGTGCTCAATAACAAAGCAACATCTAATGTTATTGGGCAAACCCTGAATAAATGGGAAGTTAAACAGGATGATGTGTTTATTTCCGTTACGCCATTACACCATGATATGTCGGTTTTTGACCTTTTTGCATCACTGACTGTTGGCGCAACACTGGTTATCCCTGAACCCCATGCAGAGAAAGATGCTATCCATTGGAATTGGCTGGTTTCGAAGCACAAAGTTTCTATTTGGTGCTCAGTGCCTGCGATTTTAGAAATGTTAATTGCGTGCCAAAAGGGGGATTCTCTCTCTTCCCTCAGACTAATAGCGCAGGGCGGTGATTATATTAAGCCTGCTCTCATCAAGGAAATTAGAACAACTTATCCTGATACCCGATTGTTTTCTTTGGGAGGGCCGACTGAAACGACGATTTGGAGTATATGGCATGAAATTACGTCGGCGGATGTCAGCCTTATTCCGTATGGTAAACCCCTGCCTGCGACTCAATATTTTATCTGTAATGATATCAATGAACATTGCCCGGCGTTTGTGACTGGCCGGATTTATACTACAGGAGTCAATCTTGCCTTAGGTTATCTGGAAGAGGGTCTTGTTGTGCAAAAAGATTTTGTCACGATCACCTCGCCTACAGGTGAACAATTAAGAGCATTCAGAACAGGGGATCAGGGCTATTACCGAAAAGATGGCACCATCATTTTTGCCAGCAGAGTAAATGGTTATATCAAAATTCGGGGGATTAGGGTCTCTCTGCCTGATATTGAAAGTGAATTATGTAAGCACCCACAAATCAATAATATTGTCGTCGTTGATTATCCAAATGAGCAGAATGGCGATGCAACATTAGGCGCTATGTATACGACGCTAAATGGTCAGGAAATTCCCGCCTCAGAATTGCGGGATTATTCTCACAGGCTTTTACCCGTTTCTCATATACCAACGCGTTTTGCTCATATTCAGGTGTTTCCTTTGTCTGCAAACGGTAAAACGGATCGACATCAAATCAGGGCGTTTTTTACGCAACCGAAGTTGGATAATTTGGCTGATAAGAAGTCTGTTATACCGGAGAGCCAAAGAGTCAATAACAGCGCAGAGGATGAACATTACCAATCGATCCTCGGCATTTATTTGCATACCATTGGTGCGCAGCCGTTAACTGGTTTGAATGAAGATTCTGAATTTTTAGCGCTGGGATTAAGGCCCTCTCATCTTAAAGAAATCGCTCGGCGTCTCACTGAAAGGTTTGATGTTATTCTGACGCCTCAGCTTTTAGTTAAATGCAGAAATGCCCGGCAGGTTTCCTCTTTGCTTTCACAAAGCATTTAACCTGTTTTTGTTAAAGAACCGGGGTCAAACTCCGGTTCAGATTGCTGACTTTTCAAATTATGATTTATTAACCTCAGCTCTGCTTAAGAACAGAGATTTCAGAAGCACGTAGATTCAGACTCGGTCTTATCGCTTGGAATGTAAATGTGCCGCTTCTATGCGTTTCGTGCATTGACTCAAGCATTTTTATGCCGATAACGTATCAATAGTAAGTTTGTCAGACATTTATTCAAGCTCAGTCCGGTGATTTTCATCACCGTTTCACGGTCGATACTTATACTTCGGTGACTGTTCTGACAGTCACCGTAAGATCCTCTTTTAACATGAACCATTGAATACTGATTAAGAACTCTCAGCACGAGTTAGTGGCGTATTTGCTCAAGTTCGTTCTGGCTCAACCCAGTTGTTTTCATTATCGTTTCACGGTCGATACCCATGTCGATCATCGCCCACGCGACTTTCAGGATCCCCTGCTTTTCGCCTTTATGCAATCCTTCTTGGAGTCCTTCTTGGAGTCCTTCTTGGAGTCCTTCCTGACGCCCTTCCTGCCGCCCTTCCTGCCGTCCTTCCTGCCGTCCTTCCTGCCGCCCTTCCTGCCGCCCTTCCTGCCGTCCTTCCTGCCGCCCTTCCTGCCGCCCTTCAATAAACCCTTTCTGGCGCCCCTTCTGCTCCAGTTTCTGCGCTATTGTCATCAGTACCTCCTCATACCTCGGGGACTGTTCTGCCAGTCGCCGGATAAAACCCTCTGGATCGGCGGTATCTCCCGCCTGTAATAAGTAGTTTAGCACGCTTTTTAGCTGTTCATCCGTATAGTAATCATACGCCAGTAGTATGACCAACTCTTGCAACAGCTCCGCCATATCTCGCTGCCGGATATGCTTTTGCACCATTTCCAGTAGCGCGACCCGTTTATGCGTCAGGATTTCATCATCCGAAATTACCGTCACATCTACCAGCGGGAATGGACCGGAATAGATTTCCTCCGCCAGAGCCGGATCATCGAAGCAGTCGAGCCAATGGGTACTCCAGGGATACGGCTGGATTTTCCCGTGATAAAACAACACCGGAATGACCAGCGGCAATTTTTCATGTCCCTGCTCCAGATGCCGTTGCATGGCTGAAATACTGTAGCGCATTAATCGAAATGCCATCATCTTATCCGGGGAACTCTGGTGTTCGATCACGCAATACACGTAACCGTCGCCCCGCGTCGTTTTCAATGAATACAGAATGTCGGAATAATGCGCCCGCAGATTGTCTTCAATAAACGACCCGGATTCCAACCGCAGTGTATCCAGATCACAAACGGCCCGTAATGTCGCGGGCAAATGTATCTCCAGAAAGTCTCTGGCCGTATCAATATGACCTAAAAACTGTTTAAAAACAGCGTCATGTAGCATTGGTGTGTTTTTTTTCTTCATCAGCGAATGGTAGCATATTTTCTTTTATATTGAAGGAATATTAAGCAAAAAACCAAGCGGACTGAGATGTCTTGCATTTTCTTTGACGAAAACGTTGATCGTATCTCAGAGACTTTCATTTCCTTCTTAAGCGAAGTTCAGGTTTATTATGATTATGTATCCAACTCTGGATGAATGCTATTTTAATTATCGGCGTTCAGCGGTGTTTTATAACACCTACCGTTGGCTTAAATTGGTCGGCGTCTCTGGGGCATAAGTATAAAATGGAATAATCAGAAAATGAATCATCGTATCCATTATCAATAATCGCATTTTCCTGTACTTCGGCTCCCCATTTCAGAAATACCCTATTCAATAACTTTCATACCATCAAAAAAAGCAAAAAAATATGCCATCTTTATCACGCAGGATAAGGCCTTTTAGATTTTATCCTTATTATCCTATAAAAGATATAACTAACCGGTGTGTTATTCCATAATATAACCGATATGACATGGCTTAATTGAATGTATTCTCATTCGCATAGGTTTATTGATAATCATTCTCTTTTTCACCCATCAAATCAAGCATGGTTTATTTATTATTTAGTTAATTGAAAAATAGTATAAATTTAAAAAATATAACCAATCTGTATTGTGCTGAATTACCCAGATAATAACAAAATAGATAAGCCTCTATCATTTTATAAAAATAAATACAATATTTTTTTAAATAAATGCCAATTCGTTTAGGTTGTGTTTATATTTTATGTTTTTTTTATACTGTAGGTTGGTGTTTATGACCGACTTGTCTTGCACAAAAAATGCTATAGGATAAAAAATGTCTTGATTTTAGATAAAACTGTTTAGAAAATCGACCTGGTTAGGAAATGATCTGCTCGGTAAGTGTGTTTATTTATTGCGGCAGATCTTGTCGGTGTTCTCTTATTTACTGCTCGGTTAACTGCCTGCTCTGAAATATCTGAATCCGTTTTTTGTTCCTGAAACTTATCGGGCATGACTCTCATGTCGGGCGTTATTTTTTATTGCTGAGGAGCCGATTATGGCCCAGAGTTTTCAAAACGAAGTTCCCAAATCGCGTATTAATATCAAATTAGATTTACACACCGGTGGTGCGCAGAAAAAAGTTGAGTTGCCGCTGAAATTATTGGTGATGGGCGATTACAGTAATGGGCAAGAACAGCGTCCACTCTCGGAAAGAGAGAAAGTTTCTATTAACAAAAACAATTTTGACAGCGTGATGGCTGAATTCAGTCCCGCGCTTAACCTGACGGTTCAAAATACCCTGGCTGAAAATGGCAGCGAAGAAAATATCGCACTCACTTTCCAGCAAATAAAGGATTTCGATCCTGAGCAAGTGGCCCGCCAAATTCCCCAACTGCGGGCGTTACTTTCTATGCGTAATTTATTGCGCGATTTGAGATCCAACCTGCTTGACAACGCCACCTTTCGCCGGGAGCTGGAGCACATTCTCCAGGATGACACGTTGAACGATCAATTGCGGGCTGAACTGGCTGCGTTGGCACCGAAAGCCATCTGATGATGACGGTATTTTAGTCAGGAGAAATGTTATGACTGTACAAGAACAAGCCGCTTCTGCTGCGGCAACCACAACCTACGCCGAAGGCGGTGTTTATCAATCATTGTTTGAAAAAATCCATTTACAGCCGGTAGAACGACTGAGTGATATCGAACGCTTTCAGTGCAGCGATGCGCTGGCTGATGTCACGGTGGATGAACGGGTGACCGCAGCGGTCAGCGTTTTTCTCAATCTATTGAAAGCCTCAGCGCGAAAAGTCGAGCGGCTGGATAAAGCCTTGTTAGATAACCACATCTGCGAACTGGACCACCAAATCAGCCATCAGTTAGATGTGGTGATGCATCATCCGGCATTCCAGCAAGTTGAATCCGCCTGGCGTGGCCTGAAATTTTTGGTTGACCGGACGGATTTTCGTCAAAACGTCAGCATTGACGTACTGGATGTCACTAAAGACGACTTACGGCAGGATTTTGACGATGCGCCGGAAATTATCCAAAGTGGTTTTTATCACCACACTTACATTCAGGAATACGATACGCCGGGCGGGGAACCTATCGGCTCGGTGATTGCCAATTACGAATTTGATGCCGGCTCGCAGGATATTGCCTTGTTGCGCAATATCGCCAAAGTATCAGCTGCGGCGCATATGCCTTTCATTGGCGCTGTCGGACCGGCCTTTTTCGGTAAAAAAACCATGGAAGAAGTGGCGGCGATTAAAGACATCGGCAGCTACTTTGACCGCGCTGAATACATCAAGTGGCAAGCGTTCCGCGCCAGCGACGATGCCCGCTATATCGGCCTGACGATGCCGCGTGTGTTGGGGCGTCTACCCTACGGTCCGGATACTGTGCCGGTACGTACTTTTAACTATGTCGAAGAAGTCACCGGGCCGGATCACAATAAATATTTGTGGACCAACGCCGCGTTTGCTTTTGCCGCCAATCTGGTCAGGAGCTTTGTCAGCAATGGCTGGTGTGTGCAGATCCGCGGACCGAAGGCGGGGGGAGCGGTCACGGATTTACCGATCCATCTCTACGATCTGGGGACCGGTAATCAGGTCAAAATTCCGTCAGAAGTGATGATCCCGGAAACCCGCGAGTTTGAATTTGCCAATTTGGGTTTTATTCCGCTCTCGTACTACAAAAACCGTGATTATGCCTGCTTCTTTTCGGCCAACTCGGCGCAAAAACCGGCGTTGTACGACACGAATGAAGCCACGGCCAACAGCCGTATCAATGCGCGCTTGCCCTATATCTTTCTGCTGTCACGGATTTCCCACTATTTGAAGTTAATTCAGCGGGAGAACATCGGCACCACTAAGGACAGACGTCTGCTCGAAATTGAATTGAACAACTGGATCAACATGCTGGTCACTGAGATGACCGATCCGTCAGACGATGTGCAGGCGTCTCATCCTCTGCGTGAAGCGCAGGTCATTGTTGAAGATATTGACGACAACCCCGGTTTCTTCCGGGTCCGGTTGTACGCAGTGCCCCATTTTCAGGTGGAAGGGCTCGACGTCAATCTATCTCTGGTTTCCCAGATGCCGAAAGCCAAGGGGTAACAACATGAAAATTGATCGTCCGCTATGGGTGACGGGGACCATCTTGTCGCCCCAACAGTTTCAGCAACAGGCCCGCTGGGAGGCGTATACCCATGAATGCGTTGCCCGACTTGGGGGGCTTCATCCTTGGGGCGTGCTGACCGCCGCGTTTGACAAAGCGATGCTGGCGTTGGGGCAGTTGAAAGCCGATCACCTGTGTGTGCGCTTTGCTGATGGATCGCTGATTGATACCGATCAGGCGGATCACTTACCCCCGGTGCTGGAACTGGCGACGATGCTGTCGGCAGAGACGCGACAGGCCACGGTCTTGCTGGCGTTGCCGCACATGTATGCCAATGGCGGTAATTGCCTTAAACCGGATGAACAGGCTGACCGCCCGGTGCGTTACCGGCAAGAGTGGGTGCCGGTACAGGATGAATTCAGTGACCGCAGTGAATCCATGGCGGTGGCCCGTTATGCCGTCTCGCTGCGCTTTGACGGGATGGAAAACAGCCAGTATCTCACCTGTCCCGTTGCCCGTTTGGTGCGTGACACGCAGGGAAACTGGGCCTTTGATACGCAGTTTGTGCCGCCGTTACTGCGGCTGAGTGCGCATGCCGGGCTGATGGGCCAGCTCGATCGGTTGCTGACGCAGTTGCGGGCCAAACAGGCCCGGTTGATGGGAATGCGCCGTGAAAGTAACGAGCGGATGGCGGATTTTGCCGTCGCGGATGTGTCGCTGTTCTGGTTACTGAATGCACTGAACAGCTATGAGCCGGTACTGAGTGATTTTCAGGCGCACGGGGAGGTGCACCCGGCGTTGTTTTATCGTGAGGCGGTCAGGCTGGCGGGCAGTTTGCTGACGTTTTCCCTGGACCATGACGCTGGGGGTATTCCGCGTTATCAGCACGATAACCTGACGGCGGTGTTACCGCCGCTGTTTGACTTGCTGATTAAGTTACTGGAAATCAGCTTGCCATCGAGGATGGTGGCCATTGAGCTGACAAAATCGGCACAGCAATGGACAGGGACGCTCCATGATGCCCGCTTGCGTGAAGCGGCGGATTTTTACCTTTCCGTCCGTTCCTCCGTCCCCGCACATCAGTTGCAAACCCAGTTTCCGCTGTTGTGTAAAGCCGGGGCACCGGATGAGGTTAACCAGATGATTAACCGGGCGTTGACCGGGATCCCGCTGGTGGCTATGCATCACGTTCCGGCTGCCGTCCCATTGCGCCTAGAGAACCAGTATTTTGCCCTTGACCTGACCCATCAGGCGGCGAAAGCCATGCTGGAGGCGGGAACCTGTGCTTTCTATATGCCCGATGTCTTGGGCGATATTCAGCTTGAACTGTTTGCGGTATTGAGAACATGAATCAATCACACTTATTCACTAAAAAATCGCCACCAGATATTGATGCCCTGTTGCAGAACAGCTATCTGCTGGTGGTAGAACTGTGCCGAGGCGTGCAGGTGAAGCAGGGCGATGTGGTATGGCAACACTGTACCAACGAGATAGCGCGGACCCGGCAGACGTTGTATGACGCGGGTGTCAGCGAATCTGCTGTTGAACACATCAGCTATGCCCAGTGCGCCTTGCTTGATGAAACCGTACTGACACGGGCACCGGACGAGGGCTATGCAGCCTGGCGCTCCACGTCGTTACAGGCCCATTTCTTTGGCACCGCAGAAGCAGGCTACCGGTTATATGAGCGGATACGTACGGTTCTGGATGAATCGGCTCCCGATCAGACGGTCCTGACCTGTTTTCACCGGGTGTTGCTGCTGGGGTTCCAGGGGCGGTGTCAGGAAGATACCGCATTGATACGTGAACAACTGATAACCCGCTTAAATCAACAGGCCGTCCCTTTCGGCACGCTTTCGTCATCGTCTGTGCTGGCCGGAGCCTTACCGTCCTGTGCCTGGCTGCGCGCCATTGGCGGTTCGTTGCTCATGACAATAATCGTACTGGCCGGTGTCTGGTGGGGATTTGGCCGGTATTTGGCAACGTTGTTTCCGGGGTTGGGGCAATGAGTGTCATGTTGAAACGGATGCTCTGGGGCTGGGGGAGCGGATTGGCACTGCTGCTTTGTCTGGTCTGGTTGCCTTTATCACGGGCAGGCCAGTGGGTGGGCGTGGTCATTATCCTGCTTTTCACACTGGCAGGACTGTTTTATACCGGACTCTTCCGCAAGCGGAAATACCTCGATAGCTTGTCGGCAGTGCTGCCACCGGAAAGCGATCGTCGCCCGGTGGTGCTGGTATGCAGTCACGTTCAGGACAGTCTGTTTGGTGAAGAACTGCTGCGTCAGACGCCACAGGGCTACTGGTTGTACTTATCGCCGGGCACTTCCCTGTCTGATGGGGTGACGAGCCTGCTGGCTGCCCGGCCCTCTTGGGGCGAACAATTGAGCGTGATGGCGGCGATAACCCCGCAGCAATACCGTGATGCGGCGGTGCTGGCTGGTTGGATGCGGGAATTGCGCTGGCAACTTTCTCAGGTGCGTCAGCGACAGGGGATCCGATTACCGTTACTGCTGGCGGGCTACTTAGCCAATGCATCCCAATCCCCTAATTCACCGTGGTTTGAGTGGCTGGCGGGATGGTCCACCGTGACGGTCTGGCGTGAAGGCGCCTCTTTTCAACCGCTGGCAGATTGGCTGACACAAGGCGCAGTCGCGGAACAGACCGCCCGTTTTCAGTATGGGGTTGAGCTGACCAGCTGGGCTGACTGGATGAAAACATATGTATTACCGGTTTGCCTGACTCCGGAAGACGGCCTGCCGCCTTGTCCGCCACAGGCGATGGTCCTGACCTTTGTCCCGGCATTACCTCACTGGTTAACCGGCCATCTCTGGCAACAGTGGTTGCAGACCAAAACCGCGCTGAACAGGGCCGGTGACCCGGTAAGTTCACCGGATACGGGTACGCCTGTCCTGCCTTTCCCTGACCACATATTGCGCCTGTTACCCATGAGTAAGGTATCGATACCAGTGCAACGGGCATTGGGCAGGGCGTTGGGCCTGTTCCTGCTGGCAGGGATAACCGCGTTGGGTTGTTCGGCCTGGCATAACCGCCAGTTATTACGTCAGGTGGAGAGTGACTTACTGAACGACCAATCTATCGCTATGACTGATGAGAGCGGCAAAGCGCAAGCGATGGCGGTCCTAAAGGACGATTCCGCCCGGCTTGAGGGATATTACCACGACGGCGTGCCGTGGCGTCTGGGATTGGGGTTATATCAGGGGGAACGATTACGTCTGCGGTTGCAGGCGGTGATTGCCGGTTACCACCCTGAACATCGGGAAAAAACGCCGGTGACGCCCGCGGTACCCCAGACAATCAGTCTGAATAGCCTGGCTCTGTTTGATGTGGGGCAGGCGAAACTGAAAGCCGGTTCGACCAAAGTGTTAGTCAATGCGCTGATAAACATCCGCGCCAAACCGGGCTGGATGATCCTCATCACCGGCCATACCGATTCCACCGGTGATGCCGCGAAAAATCAGGCGTTATCACTGGCGCGGGCTGAAGCGGTACGCGATTGGCTATTACAAAGCAGCGATATGTCACCGGCTTGCTTCGCCGTACAGGGCGAAGGAGCAACGCAGCCCATCGCTGCCAACACCACCGCTGCGGGGCGTGCTGCCAACCGCAGGGTTGAAATTCATCTAATACCTGTTGCGGTCGCTTGCCAGCGACCGCAACAGGTGCCCGTTTTTTAACCCGTGTTGCCAATGTAGGTGACATGATATCAACAACAATAGGAGTAATATTATGGCGATCCCCGCTTATTTATGGTTGAAAGATGACGGCGGTGCCGACATCAAAGGCTCTGTCGATGTTCAGGGCCGGGAAGGCAGTATCGAAATTGTGGCGTTGGAACATGCATTGCATATCCCGACGGACAACAACACCGGTAAGCTGACCGGTACCCGTGTTCATGCACCACTGGTGTTCACCAAAGAAGTCGATGCGTCAACCCCGTATTTGTATAAAGCGGTCACCTCTGGTCAAACCCTGAAATCGGCTGAAATCAAGTGGTACCAAATTGATGACGCTGGTCAGGAGAAAGTCTATTTCATCACCAAACTGGACAACGTGAAGGTGGTGAAAGTGGCACCGTTGATGCATGACATCAAAGATCCTGCCAAAGAGAAACACAACCATCTGGAACATATTGAGTTCCGCTACGAAAAAATCACCTGGACTTATCAGGACGGCAACATCATTCACTCCGATTCCTGGAGTGAACGTTCGACCGCGTAACGTGAAGGGCGGACGGGGTTAACCCGTCTGTCATTTTTTCCTTTTTTTACATGATAGCGGGTGCCATAGGCCCCGCTATGGAAACCCTTAACAACAAAATCATGACCTTATGGGCTTCGGTATACAGCTATGGGCGGTAGCGTACCCGAAGCGACAGAGGAACAGGATGGAGAAAACTGTCATGGAAAATCAGTCAGCCATTTTACTTCGCCGGTTAAATCCCTATTGCGTACAGGCGCTGGATGCGGCGGCTGTACTTTGCCGGACACGGGCACAGGGTGAAATTACTGTGGAGCATTGGTTGCTCAAGCTGCTTGAAATTGGGGAAGGCGATATTACCGTCATTGCTCGGCATTATCAGTGGGATATGAACACGTTGTGGCAGGCACTCCTGGCTGCCTTGGATCGCCTGCCACACAACATCAATCATCAACGCCCGCTGTTGTCAGACCGTCTGGGGCGTTTATTACAGGTCGCCTGGGAAGTGGCTTCTCAGGACGCGGGCAATGAATTTATTCGCTCGGTGCATCTTTTGCAGGCTCTACGCGGTCAGCCGGACTGGTTACATACTTATGATGCCTGTCCGTTACTGAACTTGAGCGTGACACAACTGCAACGTCTGCGCCCGTTGTTGGATCTCCACTCAGATGAACGCCCGGAGAGACAGGTTACAGCGCGTTTGACCGAGGTAGGATCGGCTGTTGACTCGGCGGAGACCGATGCAGATAACCCCGTGCTCAATCCTCACGCATTATCATCGGCTTTGCAAAGCGTGTTGGACAAATTCACGCTGGATATCACTGCCCGCGCGGCTAAAGGTGGCATTGATCCAGTCTTTGGTCGTGACAATGAAATCCGCCAGATGATCGACATCTTATCGCGTCGGCGTAAAAACAACCCGATTCTGGTAGGAGAGCCGGGCGTGGGGAAAACCGCGTTGGTGGAAGGGTTGGCATTGCGCATTGCAGAAGGCAATGTCCCCGATAGCCTGAAAACCGTCAGTATCAGAGGGCTGGATCTGGGCTTGTTGCAGGCGGGAGCAGGGGTGAAAGGCGAATTCGAGCAACGACTGAAAAACGTGATTGAGGCCGTACAACAGTCACCGATCCCCATTGTGCTGTTTATTGATGAAGCTCACTCGCTGATTGGGACGGGTAATCAGGCAGGCGGCACCGATGCGGCTAACCTGTTAAAACCTGCTTTGGCACGGGGCGAGTTACGCACAATTGCCGCCACCACCTGGTCGGAATACAAGCAATATTTTGAACGGGATGCGGCATTGGCGCGCCGTTTCCAGCCGGTGAAAGTTGATGAACCGGACGATGAGACGGCTTGCCTAATGCTGCGCGGATTAAAAACGCGTTATGCCCGTCATCATGGCATACATATTCAGGAGGCTGCGGTCAAAGCTGCTGTCACCTTATCTCGCCGTTACCTGACCGGGTGCCAGCTTCCGGATAAAGCGGTGGATCTGCTCGATACCGCCGGGGCGCGGGTGCGGATGAGCCTGGACACCGTACCGGAGGCGTTGACGCAACTCCAGGCTCAATTGACCGCACTTGGGATAGAGCAACAGTCGATACGGGAAGATAGGGCGTTGGGGCATGTTCATCACGCTGACCGTCTGGCGCAGATTGACGTGCTGCGCAATGAACTGCATCGGCAACAGCAACAGCGGGAAGAACAGTATCAACAGGAAAAACAGCTCACTCAGCAGTTACTGGCGATCCGTCAGGACATCAGCAGGCAGGATGAACTGTCCGCATTACAACAGCGACTGGCGACCTTGCAACAGGGGCAGCCGTTGTTATCGCCGGATGTGGATGTGCGTACCGTGGCAACAGTGATTGCTGACTGGACGGGTGTCCCGTTAAGTAGCGTATTGAAAGACGAACAAACCGGCCTGCTGCATTTGGAACAGCATTTGGGGGAACGGGTGATTGGTCAGGCTGCGGCGTTGCGGGAAATTGCCCAACGTTTACGTGCGGCCAACACCGGTCTGACACCGGAGCAAGGGCCATTAGGGGTTTTCCTGTTGGTTGGGCCGAGTGGGGTAGGGAAAACCGAAACCGCGCTGGCATTAGCGGGTAGTTTATTTGGCGGGGCGCGTTCACTGATCACCATCAACCTGTCGGAATATCAGGAACCGCACACGGTTTCCCAACTAAAAGGTTCACCACCGGGTTATGTCGGATATGGTCAGGGCGGGATACTGACAGAAGCGGTTCGTAAACGTCCTTACAGCGTGCTGCTGCTGGATGAAGTAGAAAAAGCCCACCGGGACGTGCTTAACCTGTTCTATCAAGTATTTGATCGCGGTTTTATGCGTGATGGTGAAGGGCGCGAGATCGATTTTCGCCATACCGTAATTGTGATGACATCTAATCTGGGCAGTGATCAATTGATGGCGCTATTGGCGCAACAACCTGACGCTCCGAATACTGTGTTGCATGAGCTGTTACATCCTGTGCTGCGGGATCACTTCCAGCCCGCCTTGCTGGCCCGCTTTCAAACGGTGATTTACCGCCCGTTACCGGCTGAGGCCCTCAGGCGTATTGTCAACATCAAACTCGGGCAGGTGACCCGGCGACTCAATACCCATTATGGCCTGACCTGCGTTGTGGAAAATGGCCTCTGCGACACCCTGACGAGTGCTTGTCTGTTGCCGGACAGTGGTGCCCGCAATATTGACAGTTTGCTCAACCAGCAAATCTTGCCGGTGTTATCACAGGCGCTGCTGGAGCGTTTGGCCCATCACCCTAAACCGACTGGGGTGATATTGGGCACCGATGAAACCGGTGATATCACCCTGACATTCACTGAAACAGAGAAAACGGAGAGCCCGTCATGAACAACACAACCCCGGCGATCATCTTTGATCACAGCCGCTACAAACTGAAAGTGTGGAAAAATACCGCGCCACTGGATGTGGTGGCGTTTAGCGGGCAGGAATTCTTAAGCTGGCCTTTTCGTTACGCCATTGAATTCACCAGCCCGGTGAAGGATATCAAACCGGCGCAGATGCTGATGCGGGACGCCGCGTTTACCCTGACATCGCCTGCGATTAATCCGGGAATGCGAGGCATGCCGGTGATACCGCCGGCACCGTTGCGCACAATCTACGGCGTGATCAGTGGATTTAAACTGTTGTCCACCTCGCGGGATGAAAGCCATTACGAAGTGACCCTAGAGCCGCGACTGGCCCTATTGTCACGAAGCCACCAATTCGCGATTTATCAAAAGATGTCGGTACCGGAAATTGTGGAAAAAATCCTGCGTGAACGTCACGGTTTTCGTGGTCAGGATTTCTTATTCACCCTGGCGTACCCCTGCCCGAAGCGGGATCAGGTGATGCAATACGGCGAAGACGACTTACATTTTGTGCAACGCCTGCTAGCGGAAGTGGGGATCTGGTACAAACTGACGGCGGACGACCGGCTGAAAATTGATGTGGTGGAGTTTTACGACGATCAGCGTTACTACCAGTTGAATGTCTATATGCCGGCCCGCAATCCGTCAGGGATGCACGGCGGGGAGGAAGACGCGGTGTGGGGCATGGAAACGGCGCATCAGGTGGTGGAAGGGAAAGTGGTGACCCGGGATTATGACTACCGTGACGCACTGCCGCAATACGGGATGGATGCCGCGGTGGATGTGACGCGGGGCGATGAGACCCTGTATGGCGAAGCGTACCATTATCTGGATAACAACTACCGGGTGTTAGGCAACCGTTACGACCTGGATCCAGAAGTGGAAAGCGCGGTGTTCTACTCGCGGCTGCAACATGAACGCTACCTGAATCGACAGACTCAACTGCGGGGGTTAACGACATCCGCGACGCTGTTGCCGGGCCAGGAGTTGAAAGTCAGGGGGGAGGCCCCGGAAGCGTTCTGTAAAGGGGCGGTGATAACGGGTATCAGTAGCAGTGCGCGCCGGGATCGCAGTTTTGAAATGGCGTTCACCGCTATTCCCTACGCGGAAAACATCTGTTTTCGGCCTGAATTAATCCCCAAACCGCGGATAGCGGGCACCTTGCCCGCCAGGGTGAGCAGCACCGTTGTGAACGACCGGTACGGGGATATTGATAAAGACGGGTTGTACCGGGTGGCGTTTGATTTTGACCGGGCGGAATGGCTGAAAGGGGGAGAAAGCCTGTGGGTGCGCTTGGCTCGCCCTTACGCGGGTGACACCTACGGTTTTCACTGGCCCTTGCTGGACGGTACTGAGGTGGCGATCGCATTTGAAGGGGGCGACCCGGATCGGCCTTATATCGCCCATGCGCTGCACGACTCAAAACACCCTGATCACGTCACCTTATTCAACTACAAACGCAATGTCCTGCGCACCCCGGCGAATAACAAATTGCGGATGGATGACGAACGCGGTCGGGAGCACATCAAACTGAGTACCGAATACGGCGGTAAGAGTCAGCTCAACCTGGGGTATCTGGTGGACAGTCAGCAACCACACCCGGATAAACGGGGAGAAGGTTTTGAGTTGCGGACAGACGACTGGGGCGCGATCCGGGCCGGTAAGGGGATGTTTATCAGTGCGGATAAACAAGCCAGCGCGGGGGGAGACGTGTTGGCAATGCAGGAAGCAATCGGTCAGTTACAACAGGCGCAGGCGTTAACCGAAGCATTACGGGGTGCGGCTGAAATCGCCAAAGCTGAATTAGCGGATTTGCAGCAACAGAAGGCGTTATTGAGTGACACGTTAACGGAACTGAGAAAATCGGCGCTGTTACTTTCCGCCCCTGAGGGTATTGCTCAGACGACGGCGAAAAGTCTCCAATTTTCTGCGGGGGACAATGTAATTGCTACCAGTGGGAAAAATACCGATTTCAGCGTGTTGAAAAAATTCACGGTGGCTGCCGGCGGAATGATCAGCCTGTTTGCCGAAAAGCTGGGGATCAAACTGTTTGCCAGCCGAGGTCGGGTAGATATTCAGGCGCAGGGTGATGCGATGGGATTGGCGGCATTGAAAGACATCACGGTGAGCAGTCATGAAGGCAAAGTGCTCATCAGTGCCAAAGAGGAGATTTTGCTGGCCTGTGGCGGGGGATATATCCGTATTGGCAACGGGCAGGTGGAAAGTGGGGCACCCAATAACATTATCCAGCGGGCGGCGGTGTGGCAAAAATTCGGGGGGCAAAGTGTCAGTCAGTCTGTACAGCAATGGCAGACGGCTAATTATGCCGTGATACCGAAGGCCGCGAGTGCCAGTGACACTACGCCGTTAGCCAATCAGAATATATTGCTACAGTCAGATGATGCGGGAAATCGTTCATTATCCACCGCTCAGGATGGCAAAAGCCCTCTGCAAAAGCAGGCGGGTGTGGAAATAAGCCAATTGAAAATAAAAGATGAGGAGTAAATGATGAGCGAGTCCACTGAAAATGAAATTTATATTCATCCTGAATATGATGAATACGGCTTTCCGTATTACAACGTGCCCAATGCCAGAATTGAAGAAAACCTGGTGGCGACCTGTCTGAAATATGCGACTAAAGTGATCCCGGTGATTTTTTTGCCGGGGGTAATGGGGAGTAACTTAAAATCGACAGAGAATAAGTCAGTCTGGCGGTTAAATGCGATGTATAGCCCAGAGGTTTTACTTTGGGCGTTAAGGGGGGCTTCTTACAGAAAAGATACATTAGATCCCGGTAACACCGTGGTTGATGGCTCCGGGGATATTACGTCTGACCACACCAAAAAGAATAAATTCCCCAGTTGCCAGCAACGGGGATGGGGAGAAGTGGCACATATGAGTTATGGGGATTTTTTACCCTGGCTCCAGGATGTGCTGGATGATGAGCGTCAGGTATTTGAATATTATATGGAAGGTCAGGGGAGGAAAACGCTCCGGCAGCAAATGGTCGGTATGGATCTGAGTGCTGAGTTAGGTGAAGAGCCGCTGACCCAGGAAGAGGTTGAACACAGTTATCGCTTTATATACCCGGTGCATGTGATGGGCTATAACTGGCTGCAATCCAATGTGGATTCTGCGAAAAGGTTGGCGAAATATGTTGATGAGGTTTTGGCCTTCTATGGTAAACGTTGTGCAACTAAGCAGGTTATTTTAGTCACTCACTCAATGGGCGGGCTGGTTGCCCGCCATTATTCAGAAAAACTGAATGGCCGGGATAAAATTTTAGGCATTGTGCACGGCGTGATGCCGAATACCGGTGCCCCGACAACTTATAAGAGGATGAAAACCGGTGAAGATGGTATGACCGGGCTGGTTGTCGGCAGTAATGGGGCAGAGATGACGGCCGTGATGGCCCAGTCGCCCGGACCTCTACAACTGTTGCCGGGAAAGGCGTATGGTAAAGGCTGGTTACATATCGCCGATGGTAAAATCACGCATAAACTACCGGAGTCAGACCCTTATAAGGAAATCTATCTGGAAAAGGATCGCTGGTGGGGATTATGTGAAACCCGGTTTTTAAATCCGGATAAAGAAGATAAATGGAAGGATAAAAAAAGTTGGGAGAATTATACGACCATTATAGAGAAAAAAGTTAGGCCATTTATTGAGGAATTAAGTGGCAATTATCATCCTAATACCTATGCCTTTTATGGTGCCAGTGAGAAACATCTATCGTATGGAATTATCTCCTGGTTAAAGGGGCATCGTCATTATTCTAGTTATAGCTATGATAATCTTTTAGAAAAGCAGGAGGATTTTTCCGGCATGACATTTAATCAGCCGCTATATGATCCGGCTAATCAGGAAACTGGTGCAACACGTACGGCGCGTTTTTTTGTTGGGCCTTCCTCATGGGATTATAAAGAAAAATATTTTGTACTGGCATCACCAAATGAGAAAGGGGATGGAACAGTGCCGGTACAGTCTGGTCGTATTGAAGCCAGACATTTACGTAGCCTGCTGGCAACAGAGGTGGATCATGAAGGGGCGTATAAAGAGGATAATGAAACTAAAGATAGTAAAGCCCGGTTATTTACCTTGCGTGCAATTGTGAAGATGGTTCAGGGGGTAAAAATTGAATAAGAAGAATGCCTTATTTATTTTGTTGGTTACCTATATTCTGTGGTGGTATTTCCCTACCCCTTATCATCACCCTATTTTAACTGAGAAGGAAAAGCAAATGACGACCGAACTGTTAGCGAATATGCAAACCCGTTGTGTTGGGCGTTATCTGATTGATATCCCTGAGGTATTTGGCAATATCCTCCATAAGGGGATAGTGATTGGTGATGCTAAAATAGAAACCAAGCGTTTATATTTGCCTGCATTTGAACAGCGGATACAATTAAGGGAGCAGGAATTAAAGATGGCTAAAACTGTCGATCCGAAGGATATGCCCTTTTTGAAAAAAATCTATCGCCTTGAAGGAAATCTAAAAGGTGTGATTTTCGATAGAAATGAAAATATTGATGAACCTGGTTTTGGGAGAGTACTGGAGGCGCATTTATATAATAATGGTGTCGCATTTAAAATTGTAATGGAAATGTTGGATCTGTCTGATGCTAAATATGCTGATGATAGGGAAGACTTTATCAAAGCACAGGTTCGTGAAAGTGAATTGAATACCACAGTTAGAACTATGGTGGAAATGAAGGAGTTATTGTCCAGGATCAGCGGCAGAAAGGAGACAGAAATCCCCACAGTGGCAGGAACTTGTATCCCTGACGGATTTATTGCTGGCAGTCGTAATGAGAAAGAAAGAATAACCTTTGTCTATCAGGGAAATGAAAGTGACCACTTTAATTTCAGTATTGAGATATTGAATTATCTTAAAGAGAAAGACAATATGTTGGATCGTCTTGTGGGAATGGAAGGCACGTTATTAGCCATGCGTGTCAAGACCATAAGGAAAGGGAAGCGTGAAATTAACGGTACTCATACGGAGGAAATTTTAGCGTCAGGTTCGGAAGGAATGTTATCAGAGCCTGAAATAAAGCTCCCCCAATATATGTTTAATTTAATTGCCAATGAAACATTAGGCGATTATAAAAACCCCTTTGTTAATATTGAGTTGAAGAATGACCGAGAGTCGCCAACACCGTACAGTGAAAATGAACTGGTGGCATTTTGGGATGCGGTAACAAAGACCTTTCGCAAAAGACCGGGCGCTTTCGGAACGCGATAAAAATACGGGTTAAATTGACTCCCTTAATAGGGATGTAAGGGTGAAAAATCAGGACAATATAATAAAAATCAAACCATTTTTATATTCAATTTTCAGCGTTATTCAGACGGTGAAAATTAAATAAAAAAAGAGATTATTGGTTTTATTAGCTGTTGTGGTTTCTCTCTTTGTGAGAAACCGGGGATTTTAAAAATAACCCACTAATGAGGGGAACAATATGATTCGACTTGACTATTGGGATGCGGCCTTATTCGCTTCTGTTTTCTTGTTATATTACATTTGGCCGGTAATTATGGTTCTTGGTGTGTTGGTTATTTGTCGGATAATTAAATGCATTAAGCAAAAGAAATACATGCGTGCACTACTCTGGATTTTTGTTGCGTTGTTAATGAGTGGCTCTCTTATTTTTATAATGATATGGTCAAATTTATATGGGTAAAATGATGGAAATAAATACGTATTTTAGGTTCAGTCTTGAATATAGTTCAGACGGTGAAAATTGAACAACAATAGATTACTTACTTTGTTGGCTATCTTGGCTACTCTCTTGTTTTGGTGAGAAGCAGGATTTTTCTAAAAATAATTAACTTATGAGCGGAATAGTATGTTTGAATTTGGGTTTTGGGGTACAATATTATTTTATTTTGTTTTTGCTCTATATTATGCTTGGCCTATTACTGTGATTTTTGATGCATTTTTCATTTATTTGGTGATTAAATTCATCAAGCAGAAAAAATATATATTTGCACTGTTGTTAACTCCTGTTGCAGTATTGGTGAGTGGTTTTCTTGTTTTTATTTTTATTACATGGATGCAAGGGTGAGAATTAATGGAGGAATATCTGGAGATAAAAATTATCTCCAGATATCAACTGTTTATTACGGGGTTATTATGATGATAATAGAGAGGATATCATGGTATTTGATATTATTTGTTTGGGTAATGCAATTAATCCGGGTATTTATTCCATTGTGATGCACAATGGATATTGCCCTGTTTCAAGTTCCATTCTTCATGAAAATATGAGGTCATTATTATGAGCTGGCCTATTCCTGAAATACCTGAACTCAAAGCAGTAGCGCCTTTGCGTTATCGGTTATGGTTTATCATTCTGCTGTTAATATTGGTTGCTGGTACACTCGTTTATGCATTTCTAAAAGACACGACCGATTTTGTTCACGCTGCGATTTATAGCAGCTTACCGTCCTTCCTGGTATGGCTGATGTTATTCGGCGCAGCGCTGAACCGCTATGAGCAATATTGTGCGGCAGCGTACGCTTGGGAAGAGGCCAGTGTTGAAACCCGTTTCCAGTGGCAGCAATGGAGCAGAAAGCAACTGGCTGTGGTCGGCAACCTGATCCTGACGCCTGAACAGCAAGGTATGGCATCGCTGTTAGGTGATTCGAAAGATATTCCTGCCGTTCCTCATAGAGGACGGGCGCTGTTTTGTTCGTCGAAAAATAACCGGCAATTATTGGATGAAATTGATCGTGAGCTTGAGAAACAGTGTCCGAATTATCGGGATTTTTTACACCGGATTTATGTTGCTTCTGCTTCTTCCGACGACTGGCTTTCCTATCAATCTTCGGTATACCAACAGTGGGATTTGCTCCCCATTCAGGCAGAAAACAGGGATGAGATCGATAAATTATACAAAGAGGCGGCTTTCGAAGGGTTGATAATGGTTCTTGCATGCCAACGCTGGCCACCTAGCAGTGATAAAAAAGCATACAGCGAATTTGTGTCTGCTCAGTTACTTTCATCGACGGAATTTGCCACCCAGAAAAAACTCAATGTCTTTGCCGGTATGGGGCGGCCTTTACCTTCGTTACCGGGGGAAATAACAAAAGATCTGCCTATATTGTTTGAGTATAACCGTATTGATAAAACGCGTATGCGACACCTTTGGGTAACGGGTGTCCCCAATAATGTGCTGACTGAGCTAGCGATTCTCAGTTATGAGCATTCACTCAGTTTCTCCCCAGAAAATCCGATCCATTTAATCGATCACACGTTTGGGCCGCCAGGGCCGCTATCCGTGTTTTTGGCATCAGCCATGCTGACTGAGGCAATTGGCCTGACAAATAGCGACCATATCGTTATCAATCAGTTACCTGAGGGTAATGCAATCCTCTATTTAATGACTAAGGAATTACACCAATGAAAGTGAATAATGGTGATCACCATTATGGCTATTGGGGATATGTTTTTATTACCCTTAGCTGTGCCGGGACATGTTTTCTGCTGATTTATTTTAATCAAGCATTGCTGGCGGAAAATGGCCTGCTTAAACCAGCGTGGTATGCCTGTGCCACGATTTTCCCGGCCATATTAATCGGCTTATTCGGAAATGCTGGCTGGTGGTATATCCGGCAGAATAAAACACAACAAAAACTCAGACCTGAAAATGAAGGGGCAAAAGCTTTCCTCAGTCAGTCTGCTTTGATACGCAATGATTTAGGCGATCGCCTGCATCGTCGTTACGGGATGTTTTGGGGGTATAAAGTCCGTATCTTGTTGTTGGTGGGCGAACCTGAACAGGTGGAAGCCATCGCGCCGGGGCTGACAACCCAACACTGGCTGGAAGGCCATCGTACGCTCCTGCTGTGGGGCGGCAGTTTACAAACTGAACCCGATGCCGCGCAACTGGTAGCCTTGCGTCGCTTGCGCCGTTTCCGTCCGCTCAACGGCATCGTCTGGGCCCTGACCGAACAACAAAGCGCCCAGCCGGTCTGGATGGATAAAGCCCTGCGGATGTTGCAGAAACAGGCCCAACAATTGCACTGGCAGGCTCCCATCTATTTGTGGCAGGTGTGTCACAGTCTCTGGTCACAGGCAGGGCGGGTGATGCAGGCGGTGGGGTGCTTTTTACCTGAACGCTGTACACCCGAGATGGTGGAGACCCAACTGCAACAGTTGATTGACCCGATGCGCAAGCAGGGGATGCAGCAAGTCCTGGCAGAGAACGCCCATGATTTCCTTTATCGTCTGTCATCCACTCTGGAGAAACAGGGGATTGCCCACTGGCGTAAGGTGTTGACACCGTGGTTAGCGGAGTACAGTGAGATGGTGTTGCTGCGCGGGTTGATGTTCAGTTTGCCGCTGGAGCCGAACCGGGACGCGGGACCGCAGAACTGGCTACCCGATTTTGCCTGGCAGGGGGTGTTGACTGACAGTCTGCACTGGCACGGCCGACGGTTCGGGTGGATCCAGAAGCGCAATGTCTGTCGTGGCCTGATGGTACTGGCGTTATTGTGGGGGGCTGGCAGTGTGCTCTCCCTTTTCACCAACCGGGACCAGATAAAGGTCGTGCAGGCGGCAGTGACCGACCTGAAAACCCGCCCGGAAGCGTCTGACGCTCAATTGCTGGCGTTCAAGACCCTGCGTGATGAACTGGGCCGGGTGCAGCACCGGGCCGAATACGGCGCGCCCTGGTATCAGCGTTTCGGCCTGAATCAAAATCAGCCGCTATTAACGGCGGTACTGCCGTACTACACCCAGGTGAATAACCGGCTGATACGGGATAAGGCGGCGGCGATACTGCACCAAAAACTGAGTGCGCTGGTGGACCTGCCCCCGGGCAGCCCGCAACGAGCCCGGCGGGCGAAAGCCGCGCACGACCAGCTCAAAGCCTATCTGATGATGGCGTACCCGGCGAAAGCCGACGCCGCGTTTTTAACCCGCGTCCTCAATGAAAACGAGCCGGAACGGGCCGGTATTGCCCCCGGTGTCTGGCTGAGTGCCGCATCAAGTTTATGGCATTTTTATGCAGAAAATCTGCCGGCTCATCCTGAATGGCGGATTACGCCGGACACGGCATTAATCAGTCAGGTACGGCGGATATTGCTGGCGCAGATGAGCCGGCACAATGCAGAAGCCACGCTCTACCAGCAGATGCTGCAATCGGTGGCGAAGGATTATGCCGACCTGACCTTAAGGCAAATGACTGGCGACACTGAGGCGGAACGGCTGTTTACCACTACACATGGGGTACCGGGGATGTTTACCCGTCAGGCGTGGGAAGGGCAGATACAGAAAGCGATTGATAACGCGGTGGCTTCACGTAAGGAAGAAATTGACTGGGTGCTGAGTGATAACCGTCAGGCCGTCCCGGCAGCCGTCTCACCGGCAGAGCTGAAAGCCCGCCTGACCACGCGTTACTTTACCGATTTTGCCGGGGCCTGGCAGGATTTTCTCAACAGCCTGCGCTGGAACAAAGCGCGTAATCTGACCGAGGTGACAGACCAGTTAACCCTGATGGCGGATGGGCGTCAGTCCCCGCTGATAGCGTTAATGAACACCGTGGCGTATCAGGGGCAGACCGGCCAGCAAGGCCCGGCATCATTGGTGAAATCCGCTAAGGCGTTGCTGAATAAAACGGCGGTGCC
>NZ_JBHFKZ010000060.1:0-32085 GCF_042879375.1 Photorhabdus sp. RM323S | reverse complement strand
GGGGAGTTTTTCTTAATTACACAGTGAAATCTGAGTTTAGAAATTCTTTTCTGATAATTAATTTCAATGTGGTTTCCTAAATAAAAAGCATATATTGGCCTGATGTTTTCTTAGTACTACAGCCGTATTTCCTTCTCTCTTATAATAAGGTATCTCATAGGAATAACTTCTAAGTCAGCGGTTTCTCTGCGTTGTGAATATCAGAAAAAAGACAGATTTTGGGTTTCTACTGCTATGATATTAGAAAGAGAATTAAAGCGCCTTGAGGTACGATCAGCGTTTTTGCAGAAGACTCAGTTCGTGGAGATCATCAGCTAGATTCGTTTAGAATGGTTTTACTGTAAAGTTGATGGCTAGTGAGTAATTGCCTTTTAGCTCAGGTTATATGGGGAATATTATTCTATTTTTACTCTTGTATTAAGAGCATTAAAAATTTACTCATGGAAGATAATTCACGCAACTTTGCTAAGATTTCCTTGGAAAAATAATGTCATGTAAGCGGTTTTGATTATAGGATTGCTATATACAAACACTCTACGGGCCTGGAACCCGACAACTAAAATGACAAGCTGCCTTGCCCTTCTCTTATATTTATAAATCACGCATTTTAGTTGATACTCATAGTAACAGGCTAAAATATCTAGATCTCGAATTTAAATCATTTACCAAAATTGTTCATATCTTTCTCATCAGGAAGTTCGCTATATTTCATCAAGTTTTTATTACCATCTATTACTATTAATTCTTTCGGTGGTTTAAAGCAGTTACTTAATGGGGAACGGCAGTGTTTTTGAGATTTATGATGAATACCCAACCAATCACTAATAAGATAATAATTATCTGAAGTTGAAAAAGGTGTGTTTACTACACCTGTATGGCGATATTGTGCATTAACATTATCGTTATACCAGATAAATAAGGGGATATTATAAGCATCTTTTCGTGGGTTACTGACACCGTGATGATAATGGATGTCACCATTTTTATCTAAGCGTTGTAATCCGTGATCTGAGAAATAGAGAATAGAGGCTTTTTCTTCTTTAATTTTATTGATGATTTTTTTTATTAGCAGATCTGTATAAGCTATTGAACTATCATAGCAGTTATCATCTTCATTTGATGAAAAAGATATCAATTTATTTTCTGGGAAGCGGTTACAGGATGGCTCATGACTTCCGTAGATATGCATGATAATAAGTTTCTTACCTTTTTGTTCTAGGGCATCATCTAAATAAGGTAACAACTCTTCATCATATCCAATATATTTATTCCATTTCTGATTATCAGCCATATTAGCGATAACGGTAATTAAGCTGTTACTTTTGCCAGATCTGCCTTGATTACTTATCCAGGTTGTCTTAAATCCTGCATCTTTAGCTAAGGATACAATATTGTCAGCATAATGAGCCTTATCTCTGAGCTGATATAAGGTGATATTAGACAATGAAATAGGTACAGATAATATAGTAACTGGTGCTGGAGAAATAGTTTGATTGAATATCAGCATATTTTTCTGCATTATGTCTAATGTTGGTGTTGTGACCTTATTATAACCGTATAGAGACATATGATCTCTTCTTGCTGATTCTCCTATTAGTAATATATAAGTATCAATATCTTTATCTCTTTGTATATAATTGAAATTTACTTTAACAGACGCAATTCTCCTAATTTGTTGATTTTCATATATTGCTCTTACCATTGCTGATGAATTATAGAATGGTGTTCCCATTAAAAAATGCTCTGATAAAATCACCTTATCTGAATATTTTTCTTCTGAAATATAATAATCAACTGGGACTAATAAGCAAACAAATAATAAAGCCCATATATTGGCTTTTAGAAATCGGGAATCTGTATTTTTTGATAACCATCTTATAGATAGAAAATAAGTTAACATCATGAAAATGAAGAAGAGTACATAATGTTTGTTGTAAGACAACATACCTACAGCTTCACTGCTATTTGTATTGATAAAAGTATTAGCAATAGTTGAAGAGAAGCTTATTTGGTGTTTGCTAGAGAAGAAAAATGATGTGGATATATTAAGTGACCATAATAAAGAGATAAGTAAAATTAAAGGCTTGAAATATTTAAAGCGATAGAAAAATGCGTTAGTACTTGCCAGCAAAAAACTCAATAATACTATCTTTAACTTATACTCATTAGCTACATTACCGATGAAAATTATTGGCAGTAAAGCCAGAATCAAGGTAATAAGAATGGGCAATTTATTTCTCATATAGGCTAATAGTGTTAAGTAGCGAATTGAAATAATAAAGTTAATCATTAACCTAAGAGTAAAACAAGAGCTTAACTTGCGAAATAGCTCTGAGTTCAGATGGCTTCCTAATAAAAATACCTCTCCCGAAGGAGAGGTTGAGTATAAAATCGTAACTAATGTGATTTTCCTTGTGCGATACCAAGCCCTGTTTGTGATCGAATAAATTGGGTTCTGAATTGTTCTCTTTCCCGCATACCCTGTAGTGAATTATCGGTAATAGAAAATAGCCATGAACCGGCGAAAGCGACAATCATTGAGAATAATGCTGGATATTCATAAGGATAGATTGATTTTTCATGGCCGAGAATGCTGACCCAAATTGTTGGGCCTAGGATCATCAAAACGACAGCTGTAATTAACCCCAGCCAACCTCCGGTTAACGCGCCACGGGTAGTGAGTTTGCGCCAGTACATAGACAAAAAAATGATTGGGAAGTTACAGCTTGCAGCAATGGAGAATGCCAATCCAACCATAAAGGCTATGTTCTGATTCTCAAATAAAATACCTAATCCGATTGCGACAAACCCAAGTATCACAACAGTTATTTTTGATACTTTCAATTCATCGCGTTCGTTGGCTTTGCCGCACTTAATGACGTTTGCGTACAGGTCATGTGATACTGCTGATGCTCCAGCCAGTGTCAGTCCTGCTACAACTGCCAGAATGGTGGCAAAAGCTACCGCGGAGATAAAACCGAGGAACAAATCCCCCCCAACTGCACTTGCAAGGTGAACGGCTGCCATGTTAGTACCACCGATTAGCACCCCTGTAGCATCTTTAAATGATGGGTTTGGGCTGACCAGTAAAATAGCGCCAAAACCGATGATGAATGTCAGAATGTAAAAATAGCCGATGAAGCCAGTTGCATAGAAAACGCTTTTTCGTGCTTCTTTCGCATCACTTACAGTAAAAAAACGCATAATGATATGAGGTAAACCAGCGGTACCGAACATCAATGCGAGACCGAGGGAAAGTGCGGAAATCGGATCAGATACCAACCCTCCTGGACTCATGATGGCTTCACCTCTTGAATGAACAGCAACAGCTTCTTTAAACAGCGTGTTGAAATTGAAGTTTACCGTTTTCATGACCATAAGAGCCATAAAGGTGGCGCCAGCCAGCAATAGAATGGCTTTGATAATTTGTACCCAAGTTGTTGCCAGCATGCCGCCAAACAGAACATAAAGCACCATCAGAATACCAACTAGTACGACCGCAATATGGTAATTCAGGCCAAAAAGCAATTCGATAAGCTTACCTGCTCCAACCATCTGTGCAATAAGATAGAGGGCAACAACAACCAGTGAGCCAATGGCAGATAAAATACGGATTGGGCGTTGCTGTAATCGGTAAGAAGCAACATCTGCAAAAGTGTAGCGCCCAAGATTTCTTAATCGTTCGGCAATCAGAAACAGGATAATAGGCCAACCAATTAGAAAGCCGATAGAATAAATCAGCCCGTCGTAACCAGACGTATAGACCAGAGCGGAAATGCCAAGGAATGATGCTGCGGACATAAAGTCCCCGGCAATCGCCATGCCATTTTGGAAACCAGTAATACGCCCACCCGCAGTGTAGTAGTCAGTACGGGAGCGCGTTTTCTTTGAGGCCCAGTAAGTGATATAGAGTGTGAAACCAACAAACAGGACAAACATAATAATGGCCTGAATGTTGACGGGTTGCTTTTCTACGGAACCAGTAATTGTGTCGGCCCATATCAGATCAGGAAATAGCAGTATTATTGTCAGCAAAAATTTCTTCATTTTTTTACCTCGTCAAGAATTTGTGAGGTAAGACGATCGAATTCGCCATTAGCTCTGATTACATACAGGCCAGTTAAGATGAATGAGATAACAATTAGGCCAATGCCAACGGGTATCCCACGGGTAATATATGAACCAGCATAAAGAGGGGTACCCAGCCATTCGGGTGCAAATGCAATGAGGAAAATAAAGCTGACATACAAAACTAACGTGATTATTGATAGCAGCCATGCAAAACGGCCTCGTTTTTCAACTAATTCTTTGAAACGAGGATTATTCTCAATCCCTTGGTAAATGGCGTCATTCATCAGAATGTCCTCTTATATTTTTATTATATTCGTTAATTAAGCCGCCTTGCGGCGGCATGGTATGTCACGAAATACTCATTGTTTGTTTTTCTTCCAATAATTTTTCCACTACTCCTGGATCTGCCAGTGTTGAGGTATCTCCCAGATTACTGGTATCACCGGAAGCAATTTTACGCAGGATGCGGCGCATAATTTTTCCTGAGCGGGTTTTTGGTAAAGAATCTGTCCAGTGCAGGATATCCGGTGTCGCGATCGGGCCGATTTCTTTACGTACCCAATTACGGACTTCGGTATATAATTCTGGGGAAGGTTCCTCGCCGTGATTCAAAGTGACATAGGCATAAATTGCCTGTCCTTTGATATTATGCGCAACACCGACGACAGCAGCTTCAGCAATTTTAGGGTGGGAAACCAAAGCGGATTCAATTTCAGCCGTGCCCAGACGATGACCAGAGATATTCAATACATCATCAACACGGCCAGTTATCCAATAATAGCCATCTTCATCACGGCGTGCGCCATCACCACTAAAGTACATTCCCTTAAAGGTAGAGAAGTAGGTTTGTTCGAAACGGTCATGATCGCCAAACAGTGAGCGTGCTTGTCCTGGCCAGGAATCAGTAATAACCAAGTTTCCTTCACAAACACCTTCTAATTGCTCACCAAGGTTATCAACCAGGGCTGGCTGAACACCAAAGAAAGGCAGAGTTGCGGAACCTGCTTTCAGTTCAGTTGCTCCTGGCAGTGGCGTTATCATGAAGCCGCCGGTTTCTGTTTGCCACCAGGTATCAACAATCGGACATTGACTGTTACCAATTTTCTGGTAATACCATTCCCATGCTTCTGGGTTAATAGGCTCACCAACAGATCCCAGAATACGCAGAGAAGTACGTTTCGTTCCTTCAATAGCTTTGTCACCTTCAGCCATCAGGGCACGAATTGCTGTTGGTGCTGTGTACAGGATATTTACCTGATGTTTATCAACAATCTGACTTAAACGATTAACCGCAGGATAGTTTGGCACGCCTTCGAACATCAGAGTGATAGCACCGCAGGAAAGCGGCCCGTAGAGTAGATAGCTATGTCCAGTCACCCAGCCCACATCTGCTGTACACCAATAGATTTCGCCCGGATGATAGTCGAATACATATTTAAATGATAAGGATGCATATACCAGGTAGCCACCGGTAGTGTGCAGCACGCCTTTAGGTTTACCGGTAGAGCCGGAAGTATAGAGAATAAACAGCGGATCTTCTGCATTCATCTCTTCAACTGGGCAATCAGCACTTACGCCTGCTGTCAACTCATGCCACCAAAGGTCGCGACCAGAGTACCAATTACCAATATTTCCAGTACGTTTAAAAACAATCACATTGGATACATTGACAACCGCTGGATGACTTAATGCGTCATCAACATTCTTTTTCAGGGGAATTGTACGTCCTGCTCTCAAACCCTCATCGGCAGTGATAACCAATTTAGTGTTCGAATCAATGATGCGACCAGATACGGCATCAGGAGAGAAACCTGCGAAAATAACAGAATGGATAGCACCAATGCGGGCACATGCTAACATGGCAACTGCCGCTTCCGGCACCATCGGCATGTAAATAGCAACAACATCGCCTTTTTTAATACCCAGATTTTTCAATGCATTAGCAAACTGGCATACATCATGATGCAGTTCACGATAGGTTACTGTTTTGGACTCTGCTGGATCGTCGCCTTCCCAGATAATAGCGGTTTGATCGCCACGTTCTTTTAAATGGCGATCGAGACAGTTTGCGCTTAGATTCAGTGTTCCATCTTCGAACCAACGGATATTGACATGTCCAGGATCAAAAGAGGTATTCTTTACCTTGGTGTAAGGCTTAATCCAGTCAACAATGTTACCTTTCTCACCCCAAAATCTTTCGGGATCTTGCAGCGATAATTGATAGTCTTGTTGGTATTGTTGTTTATTCATCAGGGCATGTTCTGCAATGACAGCAGGAATAGGGTGCTTCATTATTTGAGTCATATTAATATTCTCCTTGCGAATGTTAATAGTATGTCAAAACAAGGTTAACTAAAGTGTAAGGAGAATTTTTGTTTTTTTTTTGCGCGGAAGATCACGCAATAAAAAGAATATTTTTCACGTAATTGTCATTTGGTGTGGTGGGCTTAATTGCTAACCAAAAATAGTAATTTAAAATCCTAATCTAATAATAATCTTAAATATAGATAAATTGACTGATAAGCCACTGAAACACAGTTTTATGATAAAGCCATGGTAAGGGTGTGGTTTTGATAATCATTTCCAATAATATTTAATTAACTATAATGATCATGTTGTTCACAAGGTGTGGACTTTGAACCATTCTTATATGACTGGAGTACATGATATGAGCTATTTATTACCTTCTCTTCCTTACTCTTATGACGCTCTGGAACCTCATTTTGATAAGCAGACGATGGAAATCCATCATACCAAGCATCATCAGACTTACATTAATAATGCCAATGGCGCTTTGGAAGCCTTCCCAGAGCTGGCAAAACTGGATGTTGATGATCTGATTCAGCAATTAGATAAGATACCTGCTGATAAACGTACTTTTGTACGTAACAATGCTGGTGGACACGCTAACCATAGCCTGTTCTGGAAGGGCTTGAAATTAGGGACAACTCTGCAAGGCCCATTAAAAGAAGCTATTGAACGTGATTTCGGTAGTGTGGATTCTTTTAAAGAGAAATTTGAGCAGGCGGCGGCGACTCGTTTTGGTTCCGGCTGGGCGTGGCTGGTGCTGAAAGATGATGGCAAACTGGCGGTTGTATCTACTGCTAACCAGGACAGCCCGTTAATGGGTGAAGCTATTTCCGGTGCTTCTGGCTATCCAATTGCTGGTCTGGATGTTTGGGAACATGCCTATTACTTGCAGTATCAAAACCGTCGTCCTGACTACATTAAAGCGTTCTGGAACGTTGTTAACTGGGATGAAGCTGCAAAACGTTATCAGGAAAAAGTGAAATAATTTTCTAACTCATTTTCTCTTTTCTGCTATGCCGGCTGGATATTACTGCCGGCATTTTTATTGATTGGGGATTGGTTTATGATGATATCATCAGGCTGATTTCAATAAGGAAAGTGAATTATGTATTATCCGCAGGTATATACAGGCAAAATTGAAATATCAGAAAAACTGTCTGCCAGTGCAATTAACAAACGGATGGTTGATGGCAGCCTGTGTCTGACTTCTCTTGGATTGGAAGGTGATGAACAGGCCGAAACCCGTTTCCATGGTGGCCCCGATCGTGCGCTTTGCCATTATCCCCGTGAACACTACGATTTCTGGAAACATCAATTTCCTGATCAGGAAGATTTCTTTATTGCCCCCGCGTTTGGCGAAAATATTTCCACAACTGGCTTGACTGAAGAGAATGTTTGTATTGGTGACATTTTCAGTTGGGGAGAGGCCATGCTTCAAGTAACTCAGCCTCGTTCGCCTTGTTACAAACTTAATTCTCATTCCGGTATCAGTAATTTTTCTGCCATTATGCAGGAGAGTGGTCGTTGTGGTTGGCTTTACCGAATTATTGCAGCAGGAAATGTTAGCCCGGATAAGCCTTTTGTTCTGGTTTCCCGTAATAGTGATGTTTTGGTTAAGGAAGCGATCGCGATTGCTTTTAATATGCCATTTGATGAAGAGCAGTATCGGCGATTGATGAGTGCGGCCGGGCTGTCCGCCAGTTGGAGCCTGACGATGCAAAAGCGGGTTATGTTTGGAAAGATTGAAGATTTTAATCGCAGGCTGTTTGGGAAATAATAAAAATGTGAGATGGCGTTAAGGGTTACATATAAAAACACCTCAGATGAAATGTCTGAGGTTTGGTTCTGCCAGATAGTTTTCCACACTTGTTGCTTTTGGAACTGCTTCGTTATCATCAATCAGCAATTCGATATGAGCTTCGATTGCTTCACGGGCGCTTTCTATTGCATCTGTAAAATCATCTCCTCCAGAAAAGTAGCCAGGGATATCAGGCATGTGGATGCCGAAGGATGAATTACCTTTATTAATAGCAACTGGATATAACGTTTATACCTCTAAGAAGTGGGCTTAAAGCCCCGCCTGTTTCTTGATACTTTTTAGTGTTGGTAAGGGTATGTCCTTTTGTGGATATTTTACCGTTACTAATCCTTTTTTGTCGGATGTTTGAATTGATGTTGATTTGTTTTCAAACATAATATCCATGCTAAAAGTATGAGATCTTGCCCTGATCCTTAGTTTATTTTACATTTATCTAGCCTGTCATAACCATTTAAAAATGAGAATATAGAGAGATTAAAGCTTTTATATAAAAGGCGGATTTAACTCAATAAATGCACTTTTTAGAAAGATAGTTAATTGTGTTTAATCAAAGTCCATTAACCATTAGCAGAGAGTTAAAAAGAAATCAGTATGCAAAAGAAAGTTATCCGAACCGGATGATATTAAATTTTTTCACGCTGTTATTTTACGAAGAAAACCATAAAAATAATACAATAAAAAAGATATTTTTTCAGGATTTAAACTCTAAAAAAGGGGGGGGGGGGGGTATTATCCGAAAAAACATAAAAGGGTTTACTGTCTGATTTATGAAAACTGCTTAAGGAGGTATTATTAACCTTACGTGAAATGTAAAACATGATATCCCATAATGATTAAACTTAATAAAAGGTTGGTATTAAAAGTGGTAAAAGAAACGGTTAAAACTTTATACCGATTAAAATCAGCGGTTAAAACAATGGCTTTTAATAACAATTTAAAACCTGTCTATCATAAAGCTATCAGTAAAAAATTGGTTTTTTTAATTCTTATATACTCCGAAAAAAAGTGAATCCGCCCAGGAAGTTTATTTTTCCAGAGGAACCGATTTTAATAATGTTTTCAACCAGATAATAAACTTTTTCATAAACAGATTAAATCATCAATCATGAAAAATCGGGATCGGAGTAATAAAACTCATAAATGATTTATTTAACCGAATATAAACCGGTTTAAATTTTTTTTACACGGCTTTAATCATTCTAATAGCATTGTTATTTTACGATTTGATTTAAACCATTCCTCTTTATTATGTCATTAATGTTATCTCATGCTAAAATCAATTCATATCGTTGTTTTTAAGTGATTTTAGCGTTTTATTAATACTTAAATACCTGTTTAACTACTATAACCTTTCTGGTTGATTAATCTGTTAGGTTTTTACCATTATTGATGCAATAAAGTGTTATTAAAGAATTAGAGAAAACTAATCAGCCGACAGCACACTATTTAAAGTTTCCAATGACATGAAATTTTAAATGGGCTGGTTAGTAGCTTAAAATGCGCACGCGGTAAACGTGCACATTTTATCTCTTAATTATTAAGGATGAGCAATAAAGCCAACAGCTTCGTACACTTTATCCAGCGTAATCTGAGCGCGGGCTTTTGCCTTGGCTGCACCTTCTGCCATGACTTTGTTCAGCAGGATTTCATCATTACGGAAATGATGGAAACGCTCTTGTAACTCAGTCAACATACCGGAAACGGCATCAGCCACAGCACTTTTTAAATGACCATACATCTGGCCTGCAAATTCTGTTTCCAGTTCAGGAATAGTTTTGCCGGTAACGCCAGCGAGGATATCCAATAAGTTAGAAACCCCAGGTTTTTGTTCCAGATCGTAACGAACGCGAGGTGGCTCTTCTGAATCTGTGACTGCACGTTTAATCTTTTTAGCGGCTGATTTTGGGTCTTCCAACAGAGCGATAACATTGTTGCGGTTATCATCTGACTTAGACATTTTCTTTTCTGGGTCCTGAAGGGCCATAACACGGGCACCGCCAGTTGGGATGAATGGTTCTGGCACAGCGAAGATATCGCCGTAGATAGTATTAAATCGTTGAGCGATATCGCGGCTCAGTTCAAGATGCTGTTTCTGATCAATACCTACCGGGACCTGGTTTGTTTGATATACCAAAATATCCGCAGCCATCAGTACCGGATAATCAAACAGACCTGCGTTGATATTTTCGGAATGGCGGGAGGATTTGTCTTTGAACTGAGTCATACGGCTGAGTTCACCGAAATAGGTATAGCAGTTCAGGATCCAGCTTAATTGAGCATGTTGTGGTACATGGGACTGAACGAAAATGGTGCTTTTTTCTGGATCAATGCCACAAGCCAGGTAGAGCGCCAATGTATCCAGAGTGCGTTTTCTCAATTCTTTTGGATCCTGGCGGACAGTGATTGCATGTTGGTCAACGATGCAATAGATGCAGTCATAATCATCCTGCATTTTAACCCACTGACGTAACGCCCCCATGTAGTTACCGATGGTTAATTCACCGGAAGGCTGCGCGCCGCTGAATACAATAGGTTTTTGGGAGTTTGGTTTTTCAGATACAGTGGGTTCATTCATTTTATTATGCTTCCTGAAGTTTCAAAGATGGGAGTCCAATTGTGGATAGCAGATCCGAGAAATTCGTTAATATGCAGTCTGGATTGCTTAATGCAATAGATTCACCGTAGTTATATCCATAGGTTAAACCAACACAGGGGCAACCCGCCGCTTGTGCGGCTAAAATATCATTACGGGAATCACCGACAAAGAGCAGTTCTTCCTTATGCAGTCCGAATGTGCCCATTGTGAGATAAATAGGTGCCGGGTGTGGCTTTTTCTTTTTAACATCATCACCGCCTAACACCAATGAAAAGTATTCACTAATGCCTAAAGAATCCAGCAAAGGAGCAATAAAAGGTGTTGGCTTATTGGTGATGATACCCATTGGCAGGTTGTGTTTTGCCAGTTTGGCCAGTGTGACTTTGACTTCCGGGAACAACTGACTACCTGTTGTTACCGTTGTTTCATAGAAATGGTCAAACAGCTCACGGGTTTCTTGATGCAGTTGTGCGGTCAATTCGACTCTGGCCCATGTCAACGCACGTTCGACCATAATATCCGCGCCGTTGCCTACCCAGACAGCAACCCGTTCTTTGCCCGGAGCAGGGAAACCTTTAGCTAACAGTGCCTGATCCAGTGCATCAGCCAAACCACCGGCGCTATCTACCAGCGTGCCGTCGAGATCAAAGGCGATAGCACGAATACCTTTTAATACTTTATTTGCCATGAGATACCTTTGACAATTCACTACGCATATTATCAATGACGGTTTTGTAATTTGGCTGACTGAAAATAGCAGAGCCTGCAACGAACATATCTGCACCAGCGGTCGCCGCTTCTGCGATATTGCTGGCTTTAATACCGCCATCTACCTCAAGACGAATATCATAGCCACTTTCGTCAATGATTTTACGAACCTGGCGCAGTTTTTCCAGTGTTCCAGGGATGAAAGATTGGCCGCCGAACCCAGGATTGACCGACATCAACAGAATGATATCCAGTTTATCCAAAACGTAATCAAGATAACTCAGTGGAGTTGCAGGATTGAATACCAAGCCGGCTTTACAACCCTGCTCTTTGATGAGTTGCAGGCTGCGGTCAATATGTTCACTGGTTTCTGGATGGAAGGTAATGTAAGTCGCGCCTGCTTTGGCAAAATCTGGGATAATGCGGTCAACCGGTTTTACCATCAGATGCACATCAATTGGTGCAGTAATGCCATAATCCCGCAGAGCCTGACAGACCATAGGGCCGATAGTCAGGTTAGGAACATAATGGTTATCCATCACATCAAAGTGAACAACGTCAGCACCTGCTGCCAGTACTTTTGCTGTATCTTCACCCAACCGCGCAAAATTTGCTGATAAAATGGATGGGGCAATCAGAAAATCTTTCATTATCTTCTCCAAATCGTTTCTATCTCCCTTAATTGCAAGGTAAAAGGGGGGATAAGTTAGCGATATAAGGCCAAAAGTTCGTCTACTTTACTGCGGGCAAGGATATTCCTGCTGATAGTGCGACGTGCTTTGACAATATGAAGTGAAGCCTGATGGTACCATTTTCGTGTCATTGGCGTATCGTGATTGGATATCAAAACAGGAATTGCGCGCTCTGATGATAGCTTAAATGCAATACGTGCCAGATTTTCCTGATCTGTAATGTTAAAACTGTTGGTATGATACGCCGTAAAGTTTGCTGTTGCTGACAGAGGGGCATAAGGTGGATCGCAATAGATAACCGAGCCTTTCCGTGCTTTGTTCAACGTGTGTTCATAGTGCTCACAGATAAACGTGGCATTTTGGGATTTTTCAGCAAACCAGTGTAGTTCGTCTTCAGGAAAATAGGGTTTTTTATAACGGCCGAATGGTACGTTAAATTTACCATGAGAATTATAACGACAGAGGCCGTTGTAACAATGACGATTGAGATAAAGGAATAATACACTGCGCTGAAACGGGTCAGTACTTTGGTTAAATTGTTCCCGTAACTGATAAAAATGTTCGGCGGTGTTGTATTCCTGGGTAAATAAGGGGCGTGTATGAGTAATAAACTCATTAGCCTTGAATTTTACTGTGTTGTATAGGTTAATTAGGTCACTGTTGATATCAGCGAGGATGTAAGAATCATAGTCTGTGTTCAAAAAAACAGAACCTGCGCCAACAAATGGCTCTATCAGACAATTACCGGCTGGCAGATGACGTTTGATATCATCTACCAACGGGTATTTTCCACCGGCCCATTTTAAGAAAGCGCGTTTTTTTTTCATGCTGTCAGTTAATTACTCAATCATTCCAGAGCCGCAGATTGTACTCTGTTTAGGACAGCATATCAGCGCCTAATAAATATTGTTTTATTTTCGCAGATCTTGTTGTACTTGTTGCATCGTTCTGACCCAAGGTTTTTTTGCCTGAATCTCGGCTGGCAGAGATGAGACGGCCTGTTTGGCTTCAGAAACAGAACTGTAATCACCATGAATCAAAATAAACCAGGTTTTTCCATTACGTTTAGTTTCATAAACTTTGTAATGAGTGAGGTTATTCTTTTTAGCAAAAGCAGTCAGTGTATCTGAGCGGCTGGCACTGCTTAATTGCAAAGTGTAGTGGTTTGCCGGGGCTTTCAGCGGATTACTGCCGGCCACATTACTTTTGCTGTTGCTGGTATGACTTGTAGATGGTTTTGATTTAGCCGGTGTTTCTGTTTTCAGTGGACGGATATTTTCCGGTTTCTGCTGTACTGCTGGTGGTGGTGTTGCTGTCTGCGGTTGCTGGGCTTGGTTCAGATTCTGTACCGCATGATTTATATTACTTTGTTGCTGAGTCAGTGCATCAGGAGTATGTCCAGGTAATTCAATGCGCTGGCTTTCACCATTGTTAACTTGAGGCTGCTGAGGTTGTGTTGGGGTACCACTGACTGGAGGAATATTGATTTCCTGTGGCCCGTTAATTGTATTTGCAGTGGTATTCTCCAATGTGGCGGATTGATTGTTATCGTTTTTGGATGGTGAACCTGATAAATCAATATTTTTTTCTGCAACATTGGGCGATTGCTGTTTCTCATGTTCAGTTGGCGCTTTTAAAGCAGAGCTGATAGCCATAATCAGCAGTAATAGCACCAAAATTCCAATCCCGATCATCATTTGCTGGCGTGAGACTGCAAACTTGGGTTTGTTTAATGGTTGGCGTGATCGTGAAGGACGGCGGTCTGAGGTATCTGGCCTAAACTCGTTATCTGCCCTTTGTTCATTTTCTGATTTGAATTCGTCCATATGCCCTCCAAACAGAGCTAATACTGCCAATTGCAATTAGAGTCGGTCCGATAGGTTGACTTAACTAGCAATGAATAAAAATTTGTCTGATAAAGTAGCTATTTTATGACACAACCACCAAGTGTATGCAAAAAAACATTTGATTTATTGATAATTACACATTTTCAGGCGGTAAACACTGGCGGACAGCTTCAAGGACACAATCATGTCCAATGTCTGAACGGAGATTAGCTTGACCAATTTTTGTCGGAAGAATCAGATGTAATTTACCTGCTATAACTTTCTTATCTCGCATCATATGCGGGAGATAAGCTGCTGGCAGCATGTTTTTTGGCCCGTGTATAGGCAGATTTGCCCGCTCCAGTAATCGGATAATGCGCTGAGTATCTTGCTCAGAGAAATTATCAGCCAGTTGGGCTGTTCTTGCTGCCATAACCATTCCTGCGGCAACAGCTTCTCCGTGTAGCCAGACGCCATATCCCATTTCTGTTTCAATTGCGTGACCAAATGTATGACCAAGATTCAGCAAGGCGCGCAGGCCACTCAACTCTTTTTCATCTGCGGCGACAACTTCTGCTTTCAATTCACAACAACGACGGATGCAGTAAGCCATTGCCTGGTCATCAAGACTGAGCAGTTTATCCATATTATTTTCAAGCCAGCTAAAGAATTCGCTGTCGAGAATGATACCGTACTTAATTACCTCAGCCAGACCTGAAGAAAGCTCACGGGTTGGAAGTGTTTGCAGGCAATTAAGATCGACCATCACAGAGGCAGGTTGATAGAACGCACCTATCATATTTTTGCCAAGAGGATGGTTTACTGCGGTTTTTCCTCCTACAGAGGAATCAACCTGAGCAAGAAGGGTGGTAGGAACCTGAATAAAACGGACACCACGTTGATAACAGGCAGCGGCAAAACCAGTTAAATCACCGATTACGCCGCCACCGAGAGCGATAAGAGTTGTATCCCGGCTATGGTTATTTTCCAGCAAAGCAGAAAATACGTCATTTAATACGGAAAGAGATTTGTACTGTTCACCATCAGGCAGAATAACTTCATCTACTTGAATCCCGGCTTGCTGCAAGGTGGCTTTTACTTTTGCCAGATACAACGGAGCCAAGGTTTGATTTGTCACCAGCATAACTTGCTGACCTGCTTTTAGTGGTACAAAAGCAGAAGGATCATCAAATAATCCTTTCGCGACAGTAATTGGGTAGCTACGCTCCCCTAAAGTGACAGTAATCTTTTCCATAGCCGCCTTCGCCTTCATTATTTATCGCTGTACAGCCTTGCTTTAATCAATTTTTTTCCAGTAACTCGATGATTTGGTTAGCAACAACTTTAGCGCTTTGTTCATCGGTACGGATAGTGACATCAGCAATTTCCTCATATAGAGGATTACGTTCGTTTGCTAAATTTTCTAAAACTTCGCGTGCTGGTGCATCAACTTGAAGTAAAGGACGTTTTTTATCGCGCTGTGTGCGTGCTAGCTGTTTTTCAATAGTGGTTTCTAAGTAGACTACGACACCACGGGCAGACAGACGATTACGGGTTTCTCTGGATTTAACAGAGCCCCCGCCAGTCGCCAGCACAATGCCTTGTTTTTCAGTGAGTTCGTTAATCACTTTTTCTTCGCGTTCGCGGAAGCCTTCTTCACCTTCCACATCGAATACCCAGCCCACGTCAGCTCCGGTACGTCGCTCAATTTCTTGATCGGAGTCATAAAACTCCATATTGAGTTGCTGAGCTAACTGACGACCAATAGTGCTTTTGCCGGCACCCATAGGCCCAACCAGAAAGATATTACGTTTCTCTGCCATGTTTTTGGTATTACTAAGACTATTCGTTAATGATAACCCGCCCCGCCAATCAAATTAGCAGCGGGACCTAAACTGAAACCTCATGAGCGGTAATGTGAGATCAGATGAGAAAATTATCTCAGTACATCAGCCAGTTTTGCAACTATATAAATCAACCTTGCGCTTCTTGTGACAGAAACCCTGGTTTTGTTGGCTTATTATTGTGATGTTAACCCGACCACTCAATTAGCTAACTCTTGTATGCTAAATCGGACTCAGCGTCAAATCTATAAACAGGGTTAGATGAAAAAATCTGCGCATAATCATACGTAATAGCTGAGTTTTTTATTGCCAACTCACTGATGTAAAAGTTATATTTCTCAATTTGATTAAATATCCATCAGTTGAGGCGTGATAAATATCACCAGCTCACGTCGGCTGTGTTTATGACCTTTCTGGCTAAATAATGAACCGAGCAGAGGGATGTCTGATAGATAAGGCACTTTTTGGATTTTCTCACTTTTTTTCTGTTGAAAAATTCCACCGAGAATAAGTGTTTCACCATTTTTTACAGTAACTTGAGTCACTATTTCCTGTTTGTCGATGGTTAAATTCTCACCTCCACCTTGACTGATTGAGATTCCCGGCATGTTTTGGCTGATTTTCAGTGAAAGTCTGATTTTATCTTTTCTCAGTATATGAGGTGTGACTTCCATTCCAAGTACGGCTTCTTTAAATTGCACGGTACTTTTCTCTTTTTCCTGACTGACGTAGGGGATATCAGAGCCTTGTTTAATACTGGCTAACTGTTGATGTGAAGCGGTGAGTCTTGGGCTGGCGATAATATCCAGTTGGTTTTCCTGTTCTAAGGCGCTGAGTTCCATTTCCAGCAACCGGGTATGAATGCGGGCAATATTGAACGCAAATCGGTGCATGTTGTCGTTGGCGGCCTGGTTGATATTCAGGCGGTTTATACCTGTTGATGTATTAAGTTGATCTCCTATCGGCATCCCCCAATAGATTCCCAGTTCATGCAATGCTTCCCTGCTGCTGGTGACGATATGTGCGGTAATCTGCACCTGCTGTTGTGGTGTATCTATTTCTTTCAGCCAGCTTTTTATCTGGGCGATGGCGATGGGGCTATCCTGCAAAATCAGGCTGTTAGTTTCAGGATCAAAATCAACTTTACCCTCTTTGGTCATCAGTGCGGGTATATTTTGTCTGAGATTAAGGGCAATTTTTTCTGCGTCTGCATAGTGTAATGCTGTTGAAAGATGCTGAATCTCAGCTTCATTGACTGATTGATCAAATAACTCAATAGGTTGCTCTTCTGTTTCTGTTATTGGTGGAGCAAAAGGGTTTCTTATTTCTGCAATGCAGATAGCAGGCAGGAAAATGATAAACAGAATAAATATTTTAGTCATAAAATTCCTCATATGAGGTTTCTGACAGGGTCATTTTGACATTTAGAGATTCACCTGATGGAGAAACAGAAAACTGTTTAATCAGCAGCGGTGGGTATAACGCCTGTAATGCATCAAGAAAATCCAGCATTTGTTCATAGTTTAAATAAATCGTTATTTGCCAGAGCGTTTTTTCTCCTTCATTTTTACGTTGCCATTCAATAATTTGTCCGCCAGAATTTATCAACGATTGTTGCAGTTGTTTTACTGCGGTAATTTTTACGGTGTTTTGTGGTGGCTGGTTAAGTTCATTTTCAATTTGGTTTATCTGTTGCCGTATATCTTCCAACTGAGGTAACTGATTTAGCTGGTTATTGGCCGATTTTGTATTGGTTTGTTGGGCGATTATTTCCTGTGTCAGCCCAATTTCCCGTTCAGTTTTCTCTTGCCAGAAGAAAAGATAAAACAGGATCAGGACCAGGATGATGATAGTTTGTTGCCAAATAAAGAGCAGCCATGCGGGTTTGGCAAACCACCATAAATAGTCATTTTTTATCATCGGGTATCTCCGTCTGCCAGTTCGCGTCAATAATAAACTGCCTGATTTGCTGTTCAGTGGTGGTCATTTTTTTCAATTGAATATCAGATAGTTGCCCGTTGTTTTCGAGATTATCCAGCAGTGATGTCATACTGGAATAATCCAGACTGTTAGCAACCAATTTCAATTGACCTGCATGGTCATCGAAGGCGGTTAGCCAACTTCCTTCCGGTAGTAACTCCGGTAGTTCATTGAATAATCTTAAATGTTGCTGGTTCTGTTTCAGCTGCGTTTGTTGTTGTTTTAATTTATAGGCCAGTTTGTTGTGAAGATTGAACGCCTCTTCTGTCTGAGTTATCAGTTGTTGTAAATGTAATTGTTGCTGGTTGAGTTTTTGCAACTGTCTTTGATGCTTGTTGATCGTTTCCAGTTGTTTCAACGACATCCAGACGAGCACTGCCAGCCACAACGCTAATTGCAATAGGAGAAGAATCGCCCACCAACGATAGCGGGACTTCAGCCGGGTTTGTCGCCAGGGCAGAAAATTAACCTGATACATCATTTATCATCCGGTCTGAGCGCCAAGCCACCGGCTATCACATATTCCATCAGTTGAACTGGCAGCGGTGGTTGATAGTGACGGAATGCTGCCAGCATATCCCAGGAGTAAGTTCCTTCAGGCAGAGCTTCCCGTTGGTAGCTGCTGTAATAAATATTCTTTTTAGTTATGGATGAAGCCGGTAATTGGCTAATAACCTGTAGTGGGGAAGCTGCGGTATTTGCTGACACAAGATCATAAGCAAAGGGTGCATTGGCAGGAGATACCCACAACCAACTGGATTGTTGCCGGTGTAACAGCCAGCTATCAGCCGGAACGCCAGCATATTGCGCTATATAGCGTAGTGCACAGGGGGCAATATCAATGGCGTCCGGGAAGATTTCTGCTTGTGCAAGGCATTGTAGCCAGATATCCAGATCTTTCTGACGGGCTGCGCTGATATAGGCGTTTTGCTCGATAATACGATAATCCAGAGCCAGTTCGCGGGTGTTAAAGGGAAATTGTTTTTCGGCGCTGGCATTGATAAACCAGCCTTGTTCCGGCTCTTTAAGCATGATATCTGGAGGTAAAGTCAGATTGCGCTGCAATGTTTGCTGTACAGGTAAGGCGAGTCTGAAACTGATTTTTTTGGGTAATTTTTGGCGCCATTGATTTAATATATCGCATAATACCTCTGGCCGCTGTAAACGACCTTCTGGCATAACTGTATCAGATAAAAGATATTGCCAGCAGTGGTGAAGCTGCCAGCCATTACGGCGTTTTATGGTTGCGACGGCACGAATAGCCCCATTTTGGATGTCCAGTCCGACATACCACTTTGGTGAATACATAATGGCGATCTCCATATCAATAATTTTAATAAAAGAACATATTCAAGGTGCAGTGTAACCTTTATACTACGCGCCGATTGTTTATAAACCACCCAACTAACGTGGCATGGGAAATTTCAGGTGAAGTTCGTAAAGTATTTTTTAATCTTTGTCGTGAGTTGCATTTTTCTGGGAACAGTCTCGATTTTTGGCATGTACAAATATATCGAGCCTCAGTTACCTGATGTGGCGACATTAAAAGATGTTCGATTACAGACACCAATGCAGGTGTTCAGTGCGGATGGCGAGCTTATTGCTCAGTATGGTGAGAAGCGCCGTATGCCTCTTACTCTGTCCGAAATTCCACCTGTTATGGTGAAGGCATTTATTGCAACGGAGGACAGTCGTTTTTATGAACATCATGGCGTTGATCCTATAGGAATTATCCGGGCGGCATCTGTGGCGATGACTTCAGGCCGTGCTTCTCAAGGGGCCAGTACCATTACTCAGCAACTGGCGAGAAATTTCTTTCTCAGTCCTGAGAAGACATTGATGCGTAAAATCAAGGAAGTTTTTCTGGCCGTCAGGATTGAGCAGTTACTGAATAAAGATGAGATCCTTGAACTCTATCTCAATAAAATTTATCTCGGTTACCGGGCTTATGGTGTCGGGGCTGCGGCTCAGGTTTATTTTGGTAAGAATGTCAATGAGTTGACCTTGAGTGAAATGGCCATGATTGCCGGTCTGCCAAAAGCCCCTTCTACTTTTAACCCGCTTTATTCTTATGGCCGGGCGATTAACCGCCGGAATGTGGTTTTGAGCCGTATGCTTGATCAGGGCTATATTACTCAGCAGCAATATAATCAAGCCAGAAGTGAAAAGCTGGTGGCTAATTATCATGCGCCTCAGATTGCTTTTTCTGCGCCCTATTTGGCTGAGATGGTACGTCAGGACATGATTGAGCGTTATGGAGAGAATGCTTATACCGACGGCTATAAAGTTTACACCACGATTACCCGCAAACTTCAGTTGGCTGCTACGGATGCGGTACGTAATAACATCATTGATTACGATATGCGTCATGGCTATCGCGGGGCGCAGGAAGTGTTGTGGAAAGTGGGTGAACCTGCCTGGAATAGGGAACAGATTGTTAAGAAGCTTAAGGCTCTGCCAAATTATGGGCCGTTAATGCCGGCTGTTGTGACCAGAACGGTAGCTGATCAGGCGACGGTGATGCTGGTTGATGGCAGCAGTGTAGAATTGCCAATGGCGGGTGTCCGTTGGGCCAGAAAATTCAAATCTGATAGTGTGCAGGGTGCGGTTCCACGTAGTGTGAATGAAGTCATTCAGGCTGGTGAGCAGGTTTGGGTGCGGAAAGTAAAAGATATCTGGTGGTTGTCACAAATGCCGGAAGTTAATGCGGCTTTGGTTTCTATTGATCCTAATGATGGCGCTGTAAAGGCGCTGGTGGGTGGGTTCGATTTCAGCTTGAGTAAGTTTAACCGTGTTACGCAGTCATTACGTCAGATTGGTTCCAATATTAAACCGTTTCTCTATACCGCTGCGATGGATAAAGGGCTGACGCTGGCTTCGTTGCTTAATGACCTGCCAATCAGCCGCTGGGATGCGGGCGCTGGTACTGATTGGCGTCCGAAAAATTCCCCGCCAACTTATGCGGGGCCAATTCGTTTGCGTCAGGGATTAGGGCAATCGAAGAATGTCGTAATGGTTCGGGCAATGCGTGCGATGGGGGTTGATTATGCTGCTGATTACCTGCAACGGTTTGGCTTCCCGGCACGAAATATCGTTCGTACAGAATCTCTGGCTTTGGGATCCCCATCATTTACACCAATGCAAATGGTGCGTGGGTATTCGGTCATGTCCAATGGCGGCTATTTGATAGATCCTTACTTCATTACCAGAATTGAAAATGAAGATAAGGATATCCTGTTTGAGGCTAAACCTAAGATTGCGTGTCCGCAATGCGATATTCCGGTGATTTATGGTGATACTGTGCGTTCAATCGAACTTTCTGAAAATTCGATTGAAAATGTGGCTCAATCTCAGGTCGGGCAGCAGGAGATATTACCGCTGCCTGAATTAGAGAAAGTTCCGGTAGTTGACGATAGTGAAGATGGGCAAAAATATGCTCCTCACGTTATCAGTACCCCTTTGGCATTTCTTATCCATGATGCTTTGAATACCAATATTTTTGGTGAACCAGGTTGGAGTGGTACGGGCTGGCGCGCTTCGCGCGATCTGAAACGTCGTGATATTGGTGGTAAAACCGGGACAACTAACAGTTCAAAGGATGCCTGGTTTTCAGGTTATGGGCCAGATATTGTGACGACCGTCTGGATTGGTTTTGACGATCACCGTAGAAGCCTTGGTCGTACAGCAGCCAGTGGTGGTGAGGCGGGTGCTAAGAGTGCGCAGCCAATTTGGGATGACTTTATGAAAATTGCACTGGAGGGTGTTCCTGAAAAAGAAGTCCCCTCCCCTCCGGGTATTGTTTCCGTCGTGATAGATCGTAAAACAGGTAAACTTGCTGGCGGTGGTGGTGATACCCGCAGTGAATACTTCATTGACGGAACTCAGCCTACAGAGAGTGCGGTGCAGGAAGTTGGCACAACGTTGATCGAGAATGGTGAAAGTCAGGAGCTATTCTGATAATAAAGCAGGCACAACGGGAAATCCGTTGTGCCTGTTAACTTCAACGATGGTATAAGTGTTTTTGCGCCAAAAACAGGGCACAGACATTTCGCGCTTCGTTGAAGTCAGCGTGATCCAGTAATGACATCATATCGGCTATTGGCCAACGTATTTGTGATAATGGTTCAGGCTCATCCCCTTCCAGGCTTTCTGGATAGAGATTTTCTGCAATAACAATATTCATTTTGCTGGAAAAATAGGACGGAGCCATAGTGAGTTTGGCTAATTGCTCTATTTTTCTGGCGCCAAAACCGATTTCTTCTTTCAATTCACGGTTAGCCGCTTCAAGGATACTTTCACCAGAGTCGATAGCGCCTTTGGGAAAGCCTAATTCGTATTGCTCAATACCTACTGCGTATTCACGGATAAGTATCAACTCATCCCCAATGACCGGGACGATTAAAACCGCTTCCCGGGTTGCTGGACGCATCCGTTCATAAATGCGTTTTACACCGTTACTGAATTCGAGATCGACTGACTGAATATGAAATAAACGTGAATGGGCAATGTTCTCTATTTTCAGGATTTTAGGGTTTTTCTGGTCATTCATAGCTGCCCCTGATGGCATTAGTATTTGGTTGATTTGAGTGTCTGTGCATTATTACGTCATAAATTATTTCATTAACCTTAGGTTTTATGATGAAATTAGGTACACTCCATAGCTTGACTAAATATGGACGATTATTTTGGTAAATGATAGTGATTATCGCTTGTCATCGTTGTTACTGTTATCTTTATCCTCTTTGGAAATAGATCTGTGTTATAGATAGTTCAGCGGGTGATTATATAACTTGCTGTAAAATAAATTAAAAAAACAGATGGAAATAACCTGATTCAGAACTGAACGTGTGGTTGCTATTTTGCAAGCAACAATAGCAATATTGTCATGGATATGGGGAAAAAATGAACTCAACAGCCGTTATATTGGCTATCTTGATAATTAGCCTGATTATAATGGCTTCTTTTCTGATTTTCAGATGGAAGCCGCATGATAACGCCCGTTATCTGCCTTCTGTTGCTGACCCGACCTATCGTAAACTTTATGCTGATGAATATCAGGCCATTGAATGTTATCTGAAGCAGGTGTTGCCACTGGTTTTAACCGACCGTATCAATAAAACCAGTGGGTTAATTCTGACGGACAAAAATGACACGGTTTATACTATCTGTAATTCCATTACCCGGTTTTCTGTTGCCTCAGATGAACCACATAGCTGGCGTTATTATATTGATATGGCAGAAGTTCATTTGCCATTTTTCCTTGAGCCTTTTATTAAACAACAGAATATTATTGATGTTGTTCACACTGCGGGAATACCACTTGTTATTTCGATTAATGGTCACTTCCTGAAAGATTTTCAACGGGATTTTCCTTCTGCTCCAGTAGTTTCAGATGTGTCCCATCAGCAGGCATCTATCCAAAAAAATGGCGATACCAGCGTAAAATTACAAAATATCCGTAAAGAGACAGCGGAAGAATACCGGTTGAATCATTCATCGGGTATTTGGGAGGGAGGATTCTTGTGTCTCGGATTTTTTATTTGGTTCCTTGCGTTACTCTCACCGATACTGCTTTTGCCGTGGCTGATGTTGATTGCTGGTACTTTAATGGTTGTCAGCTTTTGGCCGTTGTTCTGCCCGTCTTCAAGACGCAGGTGCCAGGATATTCACTGTTTTACCGGTATACCAAAACGGTGGGGATTATTTGGAGAATTTGAACAAGGGCAAATGAGTAATATCTCTCTTGGTGGGATTGATTTAATTTACCCATCTCATTGGGAATCTTATGTTACCTGCGATCTTGATCAGAAAACCAATATCGATATTTACACTAACGGCCAGGTAGTTAGGCAAGGGAATTATCTCTCTTTGCACAATGAGGAGAAAAATTACCCTTATCACCGTTATGGGAAAAATCTAATAATGATTGGTGGCAGTTTGCTTATTATACTGCTGCTCTATTTTTATCAGCCGGTTAGTGTACCAATGAAACTCAGTTTTGCCTGGTTGCGTGGTAGCAGCACGAAGGTTGTCACTGATGCTAATACGATGAAAGAGATGGTGTTGCGGGTCGGGGATGTCCTGACAGCAAAAGGGGTTGGTATGTGTTATATGCCGCCAAATAATATGAACGGCAAAGGAAACACTTATTTTTCTCCATTCGATTGCTCAGGGATATATTGGAATAGTACTAATTCACTGCCAATCCAGGAATCAGAAGTTATAAAAAATGCGGCTAAACTGATTGCAACCGTTAATAAGCAATTACGTCTACAGGAAAATAGCGATGTGATTAATCCAGGTCTTGCTCAGGAGATTGCCAAATCTGGTATGATTTTATTGGATGATTTTCCTGATATCATATTGAAAACTAAAAAATTATGTGGAAAAGAAGCAGACTGTTTCCGATTGAAGAATGCTTTAGTTAACCTGGGTAGTGCCAATGATTGGACAACTTTGTTAAAGAATACAGAAGATGGCAAGTTTGATGACATCCATGTTTTATTGCGTCCAGCGGGGGCTGAAGCGCTGGGAAAGCTAGTTGATGCGACTACATCGTCATTTATCTACCGGGAAATAGATAAAATAGCAATCCTGCTTAATAGCCCTTCTCCGGGCGGTGTTCTTCTGATTAGTGATGAAGGTAAACAGCTGGTTGAATATATCACGCCGGCAATTGTTTCTTATGATCATAGCGCGTTAGAACAATGGCGTGAGTTACAGCGGTTATCGGATACGGTGTTACAAACACCATTTGAGACCGTGGGAATTATTACAGAATTGTCCGTAGATACTAATGGAACCCGTCGGATTGTGTTACATAGTGAACTGGATTCCATGACGCTGGTCCATTGTATTGGTACAACGCTTTTACTCTTGGTGCTTTTGGCGATTTTGGTGATTAATTCGGTGTTAGCTGTTAAGAAAAACCGGCAAAACAAACAACGTTTAAGCAAAATCAGGCAGTATTACGATAGCTGTTGTGATACAGCTTTCCCACCTACACGTTGGCGATAATCAGCAATGCTGTGTTAGGCTTGGTTTTTTCGCCGGAGCTGATATTGGGAGAAAAAAATGAAAGATAATTCAGACTCCGATCAAGCAGTCCGTCTGGATAAATGGCTGTGGGCTGCCCGCTTTTATAAAACACGGGCTATGGCACGGGAAATGATAGATGGCGGTAAAGTTCACTATAATGGTCAACGAAGTAAACCAAGTAAAGTGGTTGAACTCGGGGCCGAAATTAAACTGCGTCAGGGTAATGATGAACGTACCGTTGAAGTTCTTGCGTTAAGCAGTCATCGGCGCGGTGCCCCGGAAGCTCAACAGCTTTATCGGGAGACTGAAACAAGTATTGCTAACCGGGAAAAAATAGCAATAGCTCGTAAAATGAACGCATTAACTATGCCTCATCCTGATCGCCGGCCGGATAAAAAAGAAAGACGCACGCTGATTAAGTTTAAAAACACCAAATTAAGTGAGCAGGAATAACCTACTCCAGTGAGAGATATTTATGTTTAAACAAGACCAATTACACCGCTTTTTGTTTGAAAATTATTCTGTACGTGGTGAGCTGGTTTTAGCCAGTGAAACTTACCGGCATATTCTGGAAAATCATGATTACCCGCAGCCAGTACAGCAATTATTGGGAGAACTATTGGTAGCAACCAGTTTATTAACGGCGACACTGAAATTTGATGGTGATATTACTGTTCAAATTCAGGGAGATGGCCCGGTAAAATTGGCAGTCATTAACGGTAATCATCAGCAACAAATGCGTGGTGTTGCCCGTATTGACGGATTAGTTTCTGAAAATAGCAGCTTGAAGCAGATGGTTGGCACAGGTTATATGGTCATTACCATTACGCCAACTCATGGTGAGCGTTATCAGGGTGTCGTTGCATTGGAAGGTGAAACGCTGGCGGAATGTCTGGATGATTATTTCAGGCAGTCTGAACAGTTACCAACCCGTCTGTTTATCCGTACCGGTATTCAGGATGGAAGGATCGCTGCTAGCGGTATGTTACTACAGATTTTGCCGGCAGCGGAGCAGGAGAGCACAGATGTATTTGATCATCTGGTACAACTTACTGCAACCATTAAAGGTGAAGAGCTATTTTCACTGGAAGTTAAAGAGATCTTGCATCGTCTTTATCATGAAGAGGACGTTGTATTATATGAGCCGCAACCCGTTGAATTCCTCTGTACTTGTTCTCGTCAACGTTGTGCTGACACGTTAGTCACACTTTCCGATGAGGATGTTAATCATATTTTGCAGAAAGATGGCAACATTAATATGGAGTGTGAATATTGCGGTACGAACTATATTTTTGATGCTGATGATTTCGTTGAAATCAGGTCAGAAAAAAAGAGCCGGTTACACTAATCTTTATCTGAACAGCTGTTTTTACCTTTTAGGGCGCGGATCCGCGCCTTCTTATCAATATCCATAATATTCAAAGGCTTCTTTCGTGCCTTTCATCTCAGATTAACCCTAAAAAAATGATAGGTTTTCAATTTTTTGATAACTATCGCGGTTAATTAATCATAACTATTTATTATTGCTCATAGAAAAAGCGTGACTATACCCAGGAGCAAGAACATGAGTGTTAAAGGCATTACCCCGCAGGAACTCGCGGACTATGGAATCCATGATGTTAGTGAGATTGTTTATAACCCAAGCTATGAGCTGTTATTTTCAGAAGAAACCAAACTTTCACTTGAAGGTTACGAGAGTGGCACTCTGACCAACCTGGGGGCTGTGGCTGTCGATACGGGGATCTTCACTGGTCGCTCCCCCAAGGATAAGTATATTGTCCGTGATGATGTTACCCGTGATACCGTATGGTGGGCTGACCAGGGAAAAGGTAAGAATGATAACAAGCCATTGCAACAGGAAACATGGACACATCTGAAAGGTCTGGTTACTCAACAGCTTTCAGGCAAACGTTTGTTTATTGTCGATGCTTTCTGTGGTGCGAATGCAGATACACGCCTAAAAGTCCGCTTTATTACAGAGGTTGCATGGCAGGCTCATTTCGTTAAGAACATGTTTATCCGCCCCTCAGATGAAGAATTGGCCGGATTCAAACCAGACTTTATTGTGATGAACGGTGCAAAATGCACTAACCCACAATGGCAAGAGCAGGGTTTGAATTCTGAAAACTTTGTTGCATTCAACCTGACAGAGCGTATGCAGCTTATCGGTGGTACCTGGTACGGCGGTGAAATGAAGAAAGGGATGTTCTCAATGATGAACTACCTGTTGCCATTGAAAGGTATTGCTTCAATGCATTGTTCTGCCAACGTGGGTGAGAAGGGGGATGTTGCGGTCTTCTTTGGCTTATCAGGGACAGGTAAGACCACGCTTTCTACTGATCCAAAACGTAAGCTGATTGGTGACGATGAACACGGTTGGGATGATGATGGCGTATTCAACTTTGAAGGTGGTTGTTACGCGAAAACCATCAATCTATCCAAAGAAGCGGAACCTGATATCTACAATGCGATTAAACGTGATGCATTGCTGGAAAACGTGACGGTACTGGCAGATGGCACGGTTGATTTCAATGATGGTTCAAAAACTGAAAACACCCGAGTTTCTTATCCTATCTACCATATTGAAAACATTGTTAAGCCGGTCTCCAAAGCCGGTCACGCGACCAAGGTCATTTTCCTGACGGCGGATGCGTTTGGTGTGCTGCCTCCGGTATCCCGTCTGACACCGGAGCAAACTCAATACCATTTCTTGTCTGGCTTCACGGCGAAACTGGCTGGTACAGAACGCGGTGTGACGGAACCAACACCAACGTTCTCTGCCTGTTTCGGTGCCGCCTTCCTCAGTCTGCATCCAACTCAATACGCGGAAGTCTTGGTGAAACGTATGCAGGCCGTAGGTGCCAAGGCTTATCTGGTGAACACGGGCTGGAATGGCACTGGTAAACGCATTTCTATTAAGGATACCCGCGGAATCATTGACGCCATCCTAAGTGGTGATATTGAGGAAGCTGACACCATTACATTACCTATCTTCGATCTGGCGGTTCCGACTGCGTTGCCTGGTGTTGATACCGATATTCTTGATCCACGTGAGACTTATGCAGATAAATCTCAGTGGGAAGAGAAGGCGAAAGATTTGGCACATCGTTTTGTCGGCAACTTTGATAAATATACGGATACCCCAGCAGGGGAAGCTTTAGTAAAAGCGGGTCCTAAACTGTAATTGTGAGTTCTTCTTGTATTAAGTAAACCTCATCCGTATGGGTGAGGTTTACTGGGGATTTATGCCGCAGGAAGGTCAAACAGTAATATTTCACTATCACCATCGGCGTTAAGTTGAAGATGGGTTTCATCCCGGATCGCCAGACCATCGCTGGTGGTTGCCTGAACACCATTAACAGTCACTTCTCCACGCACCACTTGTATCCAGATATAACGGCCGTTCTCTGTAAGATATTCGGAAGTTTCATGATTTTTCAGTACCCAACGCCATAAGGTCATGTCTTGGAAGACTTTCAGTGAGCCATCCCGAGCATCGGGAGAGAGCACTAATTGGCGGCCTTGCACATCATCAAAACGGCGCTGTTCATAGCGTGGTGTTAAGCCGGTTTTATCTGGAGCAATCCAGATTTGATACAGATGTAATTGGTGATCACTGTTCGGGTTATATTCTGAATGACGAATACCCGTACCTGCGCTCATAATTTGGAATTCACCGGCGGGTACTTGCTCTTTATTTCCCATACTATCCTGATGTTCAACCGCACCGGAAAGTACATAGGTCAGTATTTCCATATCCTTATGTGGATGGGTACCAAAGCCTTGACCTGCTTCGATGAAATCTTCATTAATCACTCTCAGCGCTGAAAAATTCAAAAAATTGGCATCGTAATAGTTGGCAAATGAGAAGGTATGCCAGCTATCTAGCCAGCCATGATTGGCGTGACCGCGATCTGATGCTTTGCGTAAATAGATCATATTCAAATCTCCTCAATGGTTTTTACAGTCTAGTTGAGAAGAGATAACATAAAAGTCTAAAAACCTAACCTAATTATTCAAATATTTTGAAAATATAACAACCGGATTGATCAATAAAAAAAAGCCAGCACCCGGCTGGCTAAAGTAAACACTGGAAGCAATGTGAGCAATGTCGTGCTTTCATCTTTACCCTGAAGGCGGTTCATCTGAAAGCGATACGAATGATAATAATTATCACTATCGATTGTAAAGCGTTTTTTCTGGTCAAATATGGAATAATTGCGGGATATTTTTTAAATACTTGATAAATATGTATATTTTTATGGGCGTTGGGAATGTTTAAGAGAATGAAAATCATTTCATTTAATCGATTTGCTAAATGATTGCCTTAAATTATTCAGGAAATTTGACATGATATTAAGCGTCTTAGTAAAAACCGACGTAAACGCTTATTCAGTTATTCATCGATAGAAATTATTTTATTGATGGCTAAAAAATGCCCAAAAAAATGAAAAATCTGGAATTTAACATTACCGCAGCTAACTACTTTTTTGAGGAATTTTTGATGAAATAATTACGTTGTAATGAATTTTAGTGTGACACTAAATTACAAACGTTATCTAAAATCCAATTCTCCTTGAATTTTTTTGCTCTGATAGTTGTTTCATTTATATATTGTTATTACATTTTAATATCATGAAATATATCCTGAGGGTGATTTTTTGGCATCAAAAAATGCTTTATTTACTGACAGGTTAGAAATAATAAATAAATGTTTTATTACGTTTATCACCTATTGGGAAATAATTATAAAAGTGATCTTATTTTCTGGTATCTAGAGTAGCAAGCTGGAAGATGGAAAATAAAAATTGCATGAGGATCTATTAACATGTCAAAAGATAAGTATTCAAAACACCGTTGGGGCGTCACAGATGTTTGAAGGCTATTTAAAAAATACCAAACTAAATCTGTTTGATATGGAGGAGAACTTAGTTGATTGGGCTCGATATGATAGTAATGCGTCATTACAGACCCTCCGTAGGGCGTTTATTGCCAGTTTCGGGGTAAATAGGTTTTCATAATAGTGATACACCCATTTTTACCCTTCCCGATTTTTGCTGTTGTCATGATGCGGCGTTCCATGAATACCTTTACATGTTGAAGCCATTGCCACATAAATTGACAACAGTGGTTCCGTGTCACGTCGTTCATTTCGGAGTATTGATGCTATGATAGGCATAACGCAGTCCGTTTGGTGATTTGTGATTTTTGACGATTGATCAGATCGTCAAAATCGGACTGAGTTCCCTCCAGTGATCTACTCTTTTGAAATCTTATTTAATCAATAAATTAACCCCATATCGTGGCGGTAAAACGACACATTGGATCTTCACGCCAGTTTCAAATTGCCTGATTGCTTACTGGATGAACAAGGAAATATTCAAACAGATGCATGGCAACACGATGCGGCATGGGGGCTTGTCAGGGAAAAATCTGTTCCGCCATGCTCCACGATATCAAATATTGGGCAAGACCATCCCCTCGCATCCCACTCTCGCCTGTTAGGCTTGAAACGCTAACTGCGTGACAACCGCACCACAAAAAATTCGTGACTTACGTCACACTTTTAAAATTAATCGGATATTAACCAATCAAACAAACGAGACACCATACATTTTTTGTTATATTTTTTCGAACAGATATTAAACAGATAAAACTATTCATTATTTGTCTTTACTCTCTCTGAGGTAACCCATGGCATAGCAGCCCAGGTTACCTGCTTGATTGCTCAATGAAGGTTATCAACAAGACTATCAGCAACAGACTGCTAGCAACCTCATTGTCTTAATGCTTTTCCTCAAGGCGGTCCCTTTGACCCCTTGATTATTGATGACTACACGCAAAAACCGCCGGACCAAGGGTCTGTGCGTTGAATATCCTCATGAATAATTTAAGGGGGAGTGATGTCATTCCAGAAAAATCAACCCAGGCCATCGAGTGCCAAACATATTGCCGACCGGCTAGCGGCTCAAAGCGCCGGCGGCTTACTCTTTACCCTCACGGCCGGCGGATTACCGCCTGAAACCTTTGTGGTGGCCGCCTTCTCACTCAACGAAGCCTTCTCTACCCCCTTTAGTCTGGCGGTCAGTTTAGCCAGTGCCGACCCGGCGATTGATTTCGCCGCAGTCCTTGATACCCGCGCCACCCTGACCATCCTGCGCGCAGGCAAAATCGAGCGCACCGTCACCGGCATGGTCGCCAGCTTTGTGCAGGGCAACACCGGCAAACATCAAACCCGCTATGAGATGACCCTCCGGCCCGATATGTGGCGCACCACCTTGCGCCAGAATTCACGGATTTTTCAGCAGCAGGATATCAAAACCATTCTCACCACCCTGCTCAAAGAGAGCGGTGTCCGGGATGTCGTGTTCAGGCTACGTTACCCACACCCGGAACGGGAATTCTGCGTTCAGTACCGGGAAACCGATTTTGATTTTCTGCACCGGCTGACCGCCGAAGAGGGCATTTTTTACTTCTTCGAATTCACCGGCAACAAAAACACGCTGGTATTTGCCGATGTCGCGGGAGCCCTCGCCACCGGCCCGGTATTGCCCTACCACCCCGATGAGGCAACCGAAGCCCAACAACTGTGCGTCACGGCGCTGACCCGGCAGGCTCAGGTGCGTCCGGCCACCGTGAGGCTCAAAGATTACACCTTCAAGAATCCAGTCTGGGCCGCCGAATTTCAGCACCATATGCGGGAACAAAACCTCCAGCACACCGGCTATGAACACTTTGATTTTCCCGGGCGCTTTAAAGACGAGCAGCACGGTGCCGATTTCACCCGCTACCGGCTGGAAGCCCTGCGCAACAATGCCCTGACTGGCTACGGTGAAAGTAACGACGCCGCAATGCAGCCGGGCGTGCTGTTTACCCTCACCGACCACCCCCGCGATGACCTCAACCAGCTCTGGCAGCTGGTCAGCGTCGCTCATAGTGGCAGACAGCCGCAGGCGCTGGCGCAATCCACCGGGGAGTCCGGCACGGTGATGAGCAACCAGTTCACCTTTATCCCGACGCATCAACACTGGCGTCCAATGCCGACGCTCAAACCGGTCATAAATGGCCCGCAGATAGCCAAAGTGGTCGGCCCGGCGGGTGAAGAAATCTTCTGTGATAAATACGGCCGTATCCGGCTGCAATTTCTGTGGGACCGTTACGGCCAGAGTGACGACCACAGCTCCTGCTGGATACGGGTCAC
>NZ_JBHFKZ010000059.1:0-33263 GCF_042879375.1 Photorhabdus sp. RM323S | reverse complement strand
CCAACCATAACTGGTTGGTTTTTTTATTTGCGGGATTTGGTCGGCATGATAGGATTTGAACCTACGACCCCCGACACCCCATGACGGTGCGCTACCAAGCTGCGCTACATGCCGATAACTTTTATTATACTACTGATTTTATGAATTAAAGCAAGTATTAAATTCAATGACCGATTGATTTTTAAGCATTTAATTAGCTATAAAATGTTTAACCTCTGTGAGTATCTGTAACAGTTGTGCCAGATTGGGTTTAGCATCTTTGACTTCGTTACCTTCAAGGTCATATAAGGAATAATCACCGTTTTTATCCAGAAACAGAGTATTCTCACTGGTTGTGATGATTAGAGAACCATTATCACCGGTAATAATCCACGGGCTATGACGTTGCGCTGTAAACAGATCTTCACCTTGAGAGTAATCATCAGGAGAGTTGCTGACATGTAGCAAACGCTGCATTAATGTTGTCATGACATCCTGGTGATTTGTCAGCTTATCAATGGCCTGTGATGGTGTTCCAGGCCAATGAATAAGCAGGGGAACATGCATTTGATCACGATTAAATCTGTCATTATTTATCCATTTTGTTGGATGCGTAGCTGCGATTTCACTATGCGCGGCGGTAATAACAATGACCGTATTATTTAGCGCATTTTTGTTTTTCAGCGTCTCCAATACAGCACCAATTTGAACATCAAGAGCCGCCGTATTACCCTGTGCGTCAGTTTCATCCAGTCCCCTCATTTTCAACAGGGAAAACCATGGGGAGTTATTTGTGGGTAAATTCAGCCATTGCTGCCATTGTGTTACCGTAAGTTGATTACTTTGGTTGACCGCTGTGGGCAATGAGTAGTCGGAAAGTAATGCCTGACGATAAAGTGGAGTATTAAATCCTGTAGAGGAGAATAAGCCGAATTGATATCCCTGATGAGTCAATGCATTAATCAGTGCTGATGATTTACGTCCAGCAAGTATTCCATCCAGATAGCCAGAAGAAATACCATAAAACAGCCCGAATAGGGCGGTATCATTTTGAATACCATTACTGAAATGTTGATTGAACTGAATGTTGGTTTCTCTGAAATGGGAGAGTATAGGCATATTCTCTGTAATGTCTTTATTATCCAGCCCATCAACCACCAGTATTAACAGGTTGTATCCGCTGCCTTTATCCTGATAAGTCAGATCATTAAGCGGATATTCCACTGTTAATGCAGCAGGATCCCCCTGTTGCATAAGACGGCGCTGATATTCTTGTTGATCCAGCAGGCCATGCTTTTCAAGAAACTTGCGCGCTGTCATTGGATAAGAGAGCGGCAGGTTAGAGCGCTGCATGGTTATCGGACGATAAAAATTAGCATCAGCCCAGATATACATCATATGGGAAGCCAAAAAGGCAGAAATAAGGACGGCAGCCAATGGCTTGCCAAACCGTTGCCGACTCAGGCTGCGTAGTTTCTGCCAACTCCAGGTGCCAAATAACATCTGTATCAGAAAAATGACTGGAATACAGATGAACATAAGTTGCCAGTCCCGCGCCAGTTCCCCTTGATCAGGATTGATAACTAAATCCCAGACTAAAGGTGTTAGGTGAAGGTGGAAACGGTGGTAGATGGTAATGTCGAATATTAACAGTGTCAGCCCGGCGGTGGCGAAAATGGCCGAAAGAAACCTTAGCAGGCGCTGTGACATGACGATAAATGTCAGTGGAAACAGGATCAGCAGATAAGCGGCAAAAACAATAAAACTAAAGTGCCCAAGCCAACTGGTCAAAGCATAGACTCGGCCAAGCAGCGAGCCCGGCCAATCAGAAACAAACAGGTAACGGCTACCTAATCCAAGACTAAGCAGGATGTTAAACAAGGTAAACCAATGCCCCCAGCTAATCATCTGGGACACTTTTTCACGATAACGCTGACGGCTAGTCACCATATTTTGTTTACGTTATGATCTTTAGTTAAAAATTAATGGGCTTTATCTTCGTTTACTGAAGATTTAAGCGCGTGTGCAAACGAGTCGGCAATATGTCTGCGCTGGGCAGGAGACACACTCGTATTGATTAAATTTGTTACCATATTGCCAAGTACCATCAGAGAAAGGTCTGTCGGCGTATGGTTTTTTTCCAGAACACTGACTAATTCTGTTAATAAACGTTCAACGTGTTCGTCACTATAACGAGATGACTGTGGCATAAATTTAGACTTCCTAAACTAACAAAGCACACTATCTTACCGTATAGGTGCGTGATTTTCTGCTCTTTTGTGGCAAATTAATTCACGGTTAAGATTTTATGTTGCAGTAATAGCGTGTCTTTAGCAATTTTCTGATATCTGTCAGTAAATAATAGTTGATGGAACATGGCGAAACATTATTTTTCCCGGGGTTTTTTATTGCAGCAGTTGGTTATCAGTGTTTGAATACGCCGTTAGATGCGAATGAAATAAGCAGCAAAAGGAGTAGAAAGAATGAGTCTGCAAATAGACCAAATTGCCTTGCATCAATTAATCAAGCGTGATGAACAGACGCTGGATGTCGTGCTGCGTGATTCTCTGCTTGCCACTGATCGCGTGGTGGAAGATATGATGGCTGAATTACACCGTGTATATAGCGCAAAAAGCAAAGCTTACGGCCTATTTAATGAAGAGAGTGAATTGGCAGAAGCGCTCAGACATCAGCGTAAAGGTGATGAAGATTTTCTTGGGTTCAGTCGTGCAGCAACGGCACGTCTGAGGGATGAACTGGCAAAATATCCGTTTGCCGAAGGTGGGACAGTCTTGTTCTGTCAGTATCGCTATCTGGCGGTAGAGTATTTGTTGATTGCGGTACTTAATAGCTGTAACAGTATGTCTGTTAACGATAATCTGGATCTAAATACCACGCATTATCTGGATATTCCTCATGCTGATATTGTTGCTCGTATAGATTTGACTGAGTGGGAAACTAACCCCGAATCAAGCCGTTATTTAACGTTCCTGAAAGGGCGGGTAGGACGTAAGGTTTCAGATTTCTTTATGGATTTTCTTGCTGCCAGTGAAGGGATGAATGCTAAGGTTCAGAATAAGGGGCTGTTACAGGCCGTTGATGATTATTGTGAGTCAGGTCAGCTTGATAAAAATGAGCGCCAGGCATATCGCCAGCAAGTATACAGCTATTGTAATGAACAATTGCAGGCAGGAGAGGAAATTGAGATTAAGGAGTTGTCTCAGGAATTGCCAACATTTGGCGAGCAGAATTTTCAGCAATTTTCTCAGGAACAAGGATATGAATTGGAAGAGTGTTTTCCAGCAGATCGCAGTACATTGCGTCAGTTAACTAAATTTGCCGGAAGCGGTGGCGGATTGACAATTAATTTCGATGCAATGTTATTTGGCGAAAGAGTTTTCTGGGACCCGGTAACGGACACTTTAACAATTAAGGGCACGCCGCCAAATTTACGTGACCAGTTACAGCGCCGCAGTGGTGGTCATTGATATCTGAAATAAATAACGCCGCAAATGCGGCGTTATTCACTCGGCGTCCCGAAAAGCTCGACTGTGGCTAATTAAGCACGCAGGAAGTCAATGTGCGCCAGTTTAGGTTTAAACGGATGGCGCTGTACAGCCTGCACTTTAACTTTAGTTTCTTTACCGTCGATAACCAGAGTCAGAACTTCGCTATAGAATTCTGCTTTTTGTTCCATATTGATAACTTGATCGTGATCCAGCTCAATAGAAACAGGCTCCTGGTTGCCACCATATACGATAGCTGGGAACTTGTTAGCTCTGCGCAGGCGGCGGCTCGCACCCTTGCCCTGCTCTTTACGTACTTCTGCATTAATAGTAAACATTATTTTTCTCTTTAAAGAAGAAAATAAATCCTGCTACAGGCGACCCAGCAGCAGGTTCGGGATTTGGTTTAACGCGGGCGCTAAACGGGCGGCATTCTAGCGAAAAATGGTTGTGACAGCAAATGGAATACGTCAATTGGGGCTTATTAATATAATTCATCTGCCCGGCGAAAGTGTCCTTGATAATCAAAGATCTTTTCACGAATCTGCCAGAACTGACCTTTTTTACGGGCGACGACAAAATCGGGATGACGTAATAAAGGTTGTTGATTAACGATGTCTGAAACCGTTTTCCAGTTAAAAGGTACCGCTGGGGCACGTTGATGCTGACGGAGAAACTGGTGCCCAAAGAGCTGTCGTTGGGCCGGGGTTGTAAGCCGGAAGCGTTCAGAGGCATCGGCACCATCTTCATCGTAATAGATGATTTTCAGCCATTCTCCTTTACTGTCAGTTCCTGGGATGAGTTGCATACCACCGCAACGCAGTACCAGGGCATCTTTGAGTTTTAATGCCGCTTTCAGCATATCATCGGGATCGACCAGCACCTCCTGGCAACTGTGACAACGCCGCGCTGCAATATCATTTTCTACACCACAATGAGGACAGAGTTTAAAACGAAAACGGAAATCGCATTGACGACGTTTGCCGTGTTGATCATCTTCCCAGCCCTGACAGCGGCGTCCAAAATGTTCGATAATTTCACCGTCAGAGGTGCATTTTCCCCAAAATATATTGGCAAAGTTACAGATAGGGCAGAATACCTGAACCGGTTGGCTCTGCTTATTTGGCCGACTGTTGCCAACTTCCGGTGTGTAAAGATCGTGAGGATTTCCTGCGTAGTCGAGAATGAGGCAATCTTTTTTACCCGGAAATAATCTTAAACCACGGCCAATAATCTGCTGATATAAGCTGACGGATTCGGTAGGGCGCAGGATGGCTATCAGATCAACATGAGGAGCATCAAATCCGGTAGTTAATACGGCAACGTTAACCATGTAGCGCAATTGCTGAGCTTTAAAGGCGTCGATAAACAGATCACGATCGGGGGTTGATGTATCGGCACTGACTAATGCGGCCTGGCCGGAAGGAAGTAATTGAAAGATCTCTTTGGCATGTTCGACGGTTGCAGCAAAAAGCATGACGCCTTTGCGGTCAGTCGAATATTCAATGATCTGCCTGATAATATGAGGTGTGACGCGTTTTTGTCGTTTGATTTCACGCTTCAAATCCGTTTCATTGAAAATACCTTGTTGACTGGTGCGGACTTGGCTGAAATCATATTGCATAACTGGCATATCCAGTCGCTGCGGAGGGGCCAGGAAACTGTGTTTAATCATATAACGCAATGGCAATTCATATATGCAATCACGGAAAAAACTATTTTCATCACCGCGGATCATGCCGTGATAGTGATATTGATATATCCAGCCGATAGCCATCCTGTAAGGTGTCGCTGTTAAGCCAAGAATACGGAGTTGTGGGTTATTTTGCCGAAGGTGATGAATAATTTGCTGGTACTGGCTGTTTTCATCATCACTGATACGATGGCACTCATCAATTATCAGCAAAGAAAATTGATTATCAAAATGTTTAAGATTACGGGCGACAGATTGCACGCTGCCAAAAACCACTTTTCCTGAACTTTGCTTCTGCTGCAATCCTGCTGAGAAAATATCTGCTTGTAAACCGTATGCGCAATATTTGTGGTAATTCTGTGCAACTAATTCTTTTACATGCGCCAATGCTAAGACTCTTCCTCGAGCTAATTTTGCCAGTTCAGCAATAACCAAGCTTTTACCTGCTCCGGTTGGTAACACAATGACTGCGGGCTCATGATGGTGCCGGAAATGATTAATGGTAGCATCCACAGCTTCTTGCTGATAGGGACGTAAAGTGAAAGTCATATTCGTTCCGCAACAGAAAAATATTCGCGAAAGGGTAACATTTTTCTTATCAATTTGCTGTGGATAGAAGTAGGGTAAGATAATTATCTGATTGAGTGAAACGATAACCCGTTATAACGAATAGATAATTGTCGTTTATAGTAAACATGGTTATGATTAGCTTTGAAAGTTTTTGAATTCATCTCATACCCTCTTTTTTGGTGGCTTTGCGTTGTAGTCTCAGGATAGTAGAGTCACGTTTATTTTTGAATTAACTTAATACAGGTATCTTCATCTCATGCGATTGGATAAATTTCTGTCACAACAGCTTGGTATCAGCCGGAATGACGTGGGGCGTGAGTTGCGCGCGGGGCGTGTCACTGTTGATGATGAGATTATAAAAACCGGAGCTTATAAATTAACGCCAGAGCAACAGGTCATGTTTGATGGTTCATTATTGGAACAGCAGCAAGGGCCTTGCTATTTTATGCTAAATAAACCGCAGGGGTATGTTTGTTCCACCGATGATCCGGTGAATCCGACGGTTCTCTATTTTATTGATGAACCAGCGGCGCATAAATTACACACGGCTGGTAGGCTGGATATGGATACCACGGGTTTGGTTTTGCTGACTGATGATGGTCAATGGTCCCATCGTATTACTTCCCCAAAACATCATTGTGAAAAAACCTATCTGGTCACTCTTGAGTGTCCTGTTGCAGAAGGGACCGCAGATAAATTTCTTGCGGGTGTCCAACTCAATGGTGAAAAAACACTGACAAAACCCGCTCAACTGGAAATTTTGGCACCTCATTTAGCTCGTCTGACTATCAGTGAAGGGCGTTACCATCAAGTAAAACGCATGCTTGCAGCGGTAGGTAATCGGGTAACAGAGCTTCATCGTGAGCGAATCGGTGAAATTATTTTAGATTCTGAGTTGGAACCAGGGGAGTACCGGCCGTTAACTGAGCAAGAAATTGCCAGTGTCAATGTTCCTCAATCTTAGCGCCCATTCCGTTAGCGCTATTGTATTTGCTGCTCTTTGTAGCCAAGAGCGAACTCATTTTAAATTATTGGAGTAATACGCGTGCAACAACAACGATCATCCTATTTAGGGTTGATTTTGATCCTTGGGCTGCTTTCTATGTTAATGCCTCTTGCCATTGACATGTATTTGCCCAGTTTGCCGACTGTTGCCGAAGATTTCGGTGTGGATAGTGGGCGGGTTCAGATGACATTGAGTAGTTATATTCTTGGTTTTGCTATCGGTCAGATGATATATGGCCCAATGGCTGACAGTTTGGGCCGTAAGCCGGTTATTCTGGGTGGTGTTATTGTGTTTGCTCTGGCTTCAGCCGCGTGTACGATAGCCAAGGATATTGACGATTTTATTTATATGCGGTTTTTGCATGGATTTTCCGCCGCCGCTGCGAGTGTTGTTATTAATGCTTTGATGCGGGATATGTTCACGAAAGATGAATTTTCACGCAGTATGTCTTTTGTCATATTGGTAATGACCATTGCACCATTAATTGCTCCAATTCTTGGTGGCATGATGATGATTTGGTTCACATGGCATGCTATTTTCTGGAGTATTGCCATCACTGCTGTTATTGGAGTATTTCTTGTCGCTTTCTTTATAAAAGAGACTTTACCGAAAGAGAAAAGACAAAAGTTTCACCTTCGCACAACTATAAGTCAGTTTATTATGTTATTCCGTCAGCGCCGTGTGTTTTGTTACATGCTTGCCAGCGGATTTTCGTTTGCGGGAATGTTTTCTTTTCTCAGTGCCGGGCCGTTTGTTTATATTGAGTTGAATGGTGTGTCGCCGCAGAAATTTGGTTATTATTTTGCGCTTAATATCGTATTTCTGTTTGTGATGACAACAATAAATAGTCGTTATGTACAGCGCTTTGGTGCGTTGAGAATGATGTATTTTGGTTTAAGTGTACAGTTTATTATGGGGATCTGGTTGTTATTATCTACCGTACTGGATTTTGGTTTTATTTCTCTGGTCATCGGTGTGGCAGCTTATGTCTGTGGTATTGCTATGATTACATCTAATGTAATGGCGGTGGTTTTAGATGATTACCCTCATATGGCAGGGACTGTATCTTCGCTGGCAGGTACCATTCGTTTTGGGATTAGTGCTTTGGTTGGGATATTACTTGCCATGTTACCTGCGCGTAGTGCCTGGCCAATGGTTGGTTCTATGGTTTTATGTGTTATTTTGGCTGCGCTGTTTGTTATATACGCCAAAAGAGGTCGTGTGTGTCATTGAAGCATAATTTTATTACAGAATGATGTCTGGTGAGATTATTGGGTTGCCTCCTGAATATTTGGAATATTTTGGCGTTGAATGGTTTGATGATATCGATATTCTTCAGGGATGAAGTTATTGTTGTTTTATTCTTTTATGACTTTTTATATGTCCTATTATTGATTTTTATATTTGGATTAGGCTGAGAGATTAAGCTGTAAATGTAAGGAAATTCCGAATTGTTTTTCTGTGGGAATGAGTGATTGTTAATATATTGATGGTGATTATAAGTTTGTTGTTGTATTTTTGTTAAATGAAAAAATATTCAAGAGCGTTATCATTAGATGGTTATTAGTTTTTCCTTATAAAACATATTGTTATCTATTTCTTACAGTTCTTGTTTGATTTTTATGTTAAAGAGTTGAGTTGAAAAAATAAAATATGTAAGCAATAATTAAACATACAGTTGGTTTTTTGCATAAAAACAAGTTGAGTTTTCTTTTAAAAAAGTATAAATATATGCAAAATGCGAGATTGATCTCATTTTTTCTAAGGTGAAGTTTGAAATTAATGTAATACTATAAACACAAATTTAACTTTTTGTTTACCTTTTTGGGGGAGTAGTTATTCGGTTTTGGCGAGTAGAACACCTGAAGATAGTCGCTAATTTTAACTTTTGTATCTATGTTCTTTCAGGTAGGAATAATTTGTGAATAATATTCAGCTTTCGGTGGTACATCGACTACCGCAAAGTTACAGGTGGTCACCCGGTTTTGCGGGTATCAAAGTTGAACCACTTCCAGTTGATGAAGTGAATGTAAAAAGCAGCCTGATGGGGTTGAAGTTACTCAGCCACGAAGATATGGCTGCATGGAATATTATGCAAAAATTACAGCAATCACTTGCTGATATGCAAATTGAAAGTACTGTGATTGAGTGGGAAGGTCAGCCGTGCTTGTTTGTTGATAGTGAAGACGAGAGTGCGGTTATGTGTCGTTTGAAGACACTTGGTGCTGCGATTGCTGAAAAGATAACAGCTCTTTACCCATTCTGATATAAACGCGAAAAGCGCTTCCTCTGATGGAAGCGCTTTTTTGTACGCAAGGGAAAGAATTCTTAGCCGTTAGAAGGCATTATGCTATTGTTGATGACCCGGCGACCACCGTAATAACGTTTGCTCCAGTATGTGCTGTTTAATCTGGAAACAATCACACCATTGCTGGTGGAGGCATGAACGAATTGGTCATTGCCAACATAGATACCGACATGCCTGGTACGGGCACCTGTCTTAAATAAAACCAGATCGCCAGGACGTAATTTTGAGCGGTCGATTTTTTTGCCAATGTTTTGTTGTTCGAATGTTGAACGAGGTAGTTCCATACCGAACTGGTCACGGAAAGTACGTTGAACAAAGGCAGAACAATCAATACCGCGTCTAGTATTGCCGCCGAGTCGATAGGCAACCCCCTTCCAGCCATTGTATTGGCTAAGAATTTTAGATTTTATATCCAGATTACGAACCAGTGCTTCGAATTCATCCTGAGACGCTTGAAGTAAGAAACCGTTCTTACCGTTTACTGCATGCGTATCAGTTTGTGTATTGCGAAACTTTGACGAATCTGGTGAGCTGCACGCGGATAACGTGATCGCGACGAACAGCGCGGGTATCAGCCGCGTAATGTATCTCAGTGCCGGTTGAGACTTGACCATTATTCTTGTTTTCCCTTGCTATCCTTACCTTAAGTTGGTCGCTATTATTGAAAAATATCAAACGCTTCGAAGCCTGGTGTTAGAAAAAGCAAATAAGTAAACAACACGTTTGGTGTAAAAACGCGCCGGATGCCACGTTTCATAACGATATTTACAATAAATGTTATTCAGACCGAGAGTACAGAAACAATCAGGAAAAGGCGAGTATTTAATGGCATAATTTACAAAAAATTAGATTTCTCAGTACGGGAGATTAGGGATGTTGCTAATTTATGTTATTTATGTGGATCTTATGAGCAATCAGGAGGGTTAAATACCTTCCCAATATTCTTCAATAAAAAGGGCATGTGAGAAGGGTTTTATATTGGACGACCAATTTGCGGTAGATTCTTATCTAACCAGTTAATCATTATGTCACTTAATGGTGTTAATAATAGCCAACTTGTTCCAATGAGAACCACAGATAAAGAGCCGACTGCAATATCAGTAAACCAGTGTGCTCCCGCCATAATACGAGGTAACGCAAACATGACGACAATCAGTAATGCAATGGAGAATGCTTTAACTGAGATATAGCGAAGTATGAAGCAGCTGAAAATGAGTAGCATTAATCCGTGATCGCCTGGAAAACTATCGCCGGATGAATCCTTAGTCATCAGATTAGTCATTTCGCTAATGCGATTGATATTATCAAATGTTAATGTCGGGCTTGGACGAATGACAGGGAGCTGATGACTGATTTGGTTAAGTATAATTGCGCTTATCAGCATGACCAGGCCAATCATGAATAATCTGCGTTTGCCTGCGTAATTCTGCTTACGAAATACGCTATAATAAAGTAATCCCGTACAGAAAAGTGAAATTACATCGAAGGCCCTGATATTCGTAAATGCGACAAACTCTGTAAATTTTGAACCTGGTATTAATTTCTCATTAAAGAAGTAGAAGATTGAGGAGTCGATATTTAACCAAAAACCGTGGTGTTCTGGTAAATACCAGGAGAGAAATAAAGCGATCCCTAATAGGTTAAGTGTAAATATGGCAAATGGGTGACTGCGTGTCATAGGATACCTATTTGTTAAAAGTAAAATTCAGTAATAATCCAGCTCATAATTATGTAGGTTAATATAACAAATGTTAGGTAATAATGTCATGGATCCAGTTCCTATCATAAGTTAATTTGGTGGTTTTTTTATCTGTTTTGTGCTTTTTCCTTCAGATGCTTATTTGATTTGGTAAATATTTATGCTCAATTTTTCCGTTTTTATTGAGTGATGGTGAGGATATTTAAAGTTATAAATTTTTAATTTATTGATAATTACTTCTGATAATTTTCATGTTAAAAGATGTAAATATTTTAATCAGTTTTAAAAGCTAAAAACAGTGAAAAAACAACAAAAGTAGCCGTTACCAATAGCATGGACTCGTAAATTTTTCCGATTTCCAGATTGATTTTACATTTGGAAATCTCAGCAAATAATGCTGTCTTATGACGAGGGTTTTATGTCTATGTTCCGAAGTATGGTGGGTTGTTTTTTCTTGATGATTTCTGGTGTTGTGAGTAGTGAGTCAGAGACAAGATCAGGTACAGGGGTTATTCACTTTTCAGGTGCAATTGTTGAATCACCGTGTCGTTTTGATTGGCATGATCACTGGACTGATACCACTTGCTGGCGAAAAGGAGATAAAATTACCCAGCGACGAAAATTGGATTTCCAAAATGATGTTTATTTTTATTTACCACACCAAATCGGTGTGACAGAAATTAAATGGGTAAAAGGAGAAAAGAAAATCGGAATTGTTACAATTTCCTATAATTGATATTAAGAGCAATCTTAAATATTATTTCTTCAATATTTAATTGAAGGGTATTTGGGATTTTATTTTTCATTTTTGAGCAATGTTAATGAAAATTAATAGCGAATTTACGCTCGCATTTTATTTGGAAATTTAAATCATGCCTAAATTATAAGGGAAAGCGGATAATTAATGAAATAATCGAAAATGAGTTGCTCTGTTTTATACAGAGCAACTTAGGTTAGCTAATGTTATTAATCACAACGCCCCATATAGCGACGTTCTGCAATATGAATACGGATTTTTTCGCCGTTACTGATATATTCAGGTACTTGAACGGTCAACCCGGTACTCATTCTTGCAGGTTTTGTCCGCGCACTGGCTGAGGCACCTTTAATTCCGGGGGTAGTTTCTTCAATAACCATGTCGACTGTTTGCGGCAGTTCAAGGGCAATAACCTGTCCCTCTATTGTCAGAACTTGCATACCTGGCAGGCCACTTTCAGGGATAAATAGCAACTCTTCTTCGATTTGTTCTTTTTTAAAATGATAAGGCGTGAAATCTTCATCATCCATGAAGACATATTCATCGCCATCAATATAGGAAAAATTAACGCTGCGACGAGTTAGGCTAATCGTATCAATGATATCATCGCCTTTGAAACGTTCTTCCACTTTTTGACCGGTGCGGATATCGGTAAAACGCATTTTATATAGTGTACTGGCTCCCCGGGCGCTTGGTGCTTGAATATCAATATCTTTGACCAGCAGTAACTTACCATTATAACTGACGGCAATACCGCGTTTAATTTCGTTGGCTTTAGCCATATGTAACCTTCCATAAAACTGGGAGAGAATAACCGGCCACAAAATTACTCGCAGTTAGGGAATTAGGCAAGTGGGGATAAGAAAACCCCGGCGTTTTTTTACGTTGGGGTTTGTAGAAAGAATATCGGGTATATCAGCGATACACGGGCAGCAAATCAAAGGAGGCCAGGATATGAGCTACCGCGTTCATCAAGCCAAACAAAATGATAAATCCGATAAGGAATTTCCCACCTGGTGCCCGATAACTGGCGTTAGGGAAGCGCTGGCGACTTGCCCGCACCATAAGTGCCGGAACAATAACGGCCCAAATGGTTGCGGCTAATCCGGCAAAGCCAATGGCATACAGAAAACCATTGGGAAACAGCAAAGCCAGGGCTGTAGGGGGAATAAATGTTACTAATGCAGATTTTAACCGGCCAGTGCTGTTATCTTTAAAACCAAAAAAATCAGCTAGGTAATCAAATAACCCTAAAGAGACACCGAGAAATGAACTTGCTAATGCCATATAAGAGAATGCATTTAGAAGCTGGGTAACGGTTGTGCTATTTGTTGTATTATCCATTTGTTTCAGTAAATCACCGATATTCCCACCATCAGCAATAATTTGTTTGAATGTTTCACGGGGAATATTTCCCTGAATGACATATTGCCACAAGATATAAATAGCCAGTGCGATTAATGTACCGAATAACAGACTACGAACAACGGCTTTGCTGTCCTTATGATAATATTTCACCAAACCAGGGACGTTACCGTGATATCCGAAGGAAGCCAGTAAATAGGGAAGAGCGGCTAAAGCGTAAGGCATATAACTTGTTGTCGTGTTATTTGATATAGCATCGATCTGATTAAGCAGGATGACAGATTTAACTTCTGTAAACATGCCGCCAACGGACATAAAAAAAGCAATAACCATACCGCCGATCAAAATTGTGCTCAGACGATCGACAGCTTTAGTCGATATCCAGACAATAAATGAGACAACAAGGGCGAAAATAAAGCCAGCACTAGCCTGTGATATTGAAATAATATTTTCAAAATTGCGGGCGATGATTGAACTACCCGCTGAAATATAGGCGTAGGTCAGTATATAGAGAACGAATGCGATAGATAGGCCATTGATTGCGTTCCACCCTTTGCCGAGTAAGTCTTTAGTCATGGTGTGGAAGCTTGCACCTGATGGATAATTTAGGTTGGTTTCCAGAATCATTAAGCCGGAAAAATACATACATGCCCATGTGTAAGCCAGCAAAATAATTGAGCCGGTAAACCAGACGCCGGAAGTTACCACGGGAATGGAGAACATCCCCGCACCGACAGCGGTTCCGGCAATTATCATTGCCCCACCCAGTATGGAAGGACGCTTTAAACTCTGAGTTGTCTCTATAGACATATTAACTCCTGCTGAGTATATTGTTTCTTTGTACTAGCTTAAAGATACATTTTTGCGTATAGAGTGTAAATAGACGTCATAAAGGATTATTTGAAATTGAACTAATATAAGTTGGTTCAATTGGTAAGATAGAAACGATTCTCTCGCCACATTTTTATGGCACTCCGGCTGGCTTCAAAATGAGGTTCTGGGAGATTATCAGGATCGCACCACATAAGTTGTTCGCATTTTTCTGGCTCCATTAATTTTGGCTCACCACCTGGATGTTTTGCCAGCAAGCACACCGAAATAGTATGTTTTCCTTCTTGTTGATAAGTTTGGAGATTATTACAAATACCATAGACTTTTGGTGATTGTATCGTCAGACCTGTTTCTTCTTCAACTTCACGGATTGCACATTGCTCAAATGTTTCTCCGGCATCAACATGACCACCAAATATTGACCAGTATGGAGCATGCTCACTGCTGCGCTTTCCAAGTAATACCTGACCATATTCATTCACAATAACAACTCCAACACCAACAATTACGGACATTTGATATATTCCTTCAGATAAGTTTCAGCAAATTAATATCTCTTTTCGAGAAAAGAGTTCAATCCTATTCTTACCTGCAAATCAGTTTAAGACAACGATCAATAAAGTATGGAATTTAACTGAAACGATTCAATTTTAATGGTATAAATGGAACTGAAAATTTCATAGTAATGATGATTATCTACTTTAGGAGACATCGGGCAAAATGAGCCGTAGAGTTGCCACTATCACCTTAAACCCAGCTTATGATTTGGTTGGATTGTGCCCGGAAATCGTCAAAGGGGCGATTAATCGTGTGCAAGCAGCCGGACTGCATGCTGCCGGGAAAGGCAATAATGTTGCTAAAGTTTTGCGTGATTTAGGCATTGATGTCACTGTCAGTGGTTTTCTGGGTAGGGAAAATCAGGAAGGATTTCAGCAATTCTTCAGTGAAAATGGCATGGCAAATCGTTTCCATTTAGTGCCGGGTAGAACACGAATTAATGTCAAATTGACAGAAGAAAGCGGTGAAGTGACGGATTTCAACTTCTCTGGTTTTTATGTTGGTGAGGCGGAGTGGTTGGAATTTGTTAATGATTCGCTTTCATGGCTTGGACAGTTTGATATGGTTGTTGTCAGTGGTAGCTTACCTGCGGGTGTTTCTGCTGAATCGTTTACTGATTGGATGACCCAGCTGCGCCAGCTTTGTCCTTGTATTATTTTCGACAGCAGCCGTGAAGCATTGGTTGCGGGTCTGAAAGCGTCCCCCTGGTTAGTTAAACCGAATCGCTATGAGCTTGAGGTCTGGGCGGGGCGCTTGTTACCTGAGCTGTCCGATGTGATCATGGCTGCACATCAACTCAGGGACCAGGGAATTGCTCATGTCGTTATATCTTTGGGTGAGCAGGGCGCATTATGGGTTAATGCATCTGGAGCATGGTTGGCAAAACCACCGCATTGTAAAGTTATCAGCACCGTGGGTGCCGGTGATTCAATGGTCGGTGGTTTGGTTTATGGTTTGCTGATGCGGGAGTCCAGTGAACACACGTTGCGATTGGCAACCGCTGTATCGGCACTTGCTGTTAGTCAGCCTAATGTGGGTATCAGCAATCGCCCTGAATTGGCCGCAATGATGGCTAAAATTGAACTGACACCCGTTAGATGAAAAGGGCCATTAATTTTATTGTGATTTCAGCCAGGCGATTTCTTGGGGCCAAATATCTGGATTAATTGTTTCAAGGATTAGCGGAATTCCATTAAAACGGGCATCTTGCATAATATAACTGAAAGGGGTTTTGCCAATATTTCCTTCCCCAAGGCTATGATGCCGGTCAACACGGCTAGCAAATTCACTTTTGGCATCATTTAAATGCATTCCGCACAGATACTGAAAGCCAACAATTTTTTCAAACTCCTGAAAAGTTTGCTGGCAAACGTCATCGGTACGTAAATCATAACCAGCGACAAAAGCGTGACAGGTATCAATACAGACGCCAACTCTGCTTTTATCTTCAACTCCGTCAATAATTGCTGCCAGATGTTCAAATTTGAACCCCAGATTTGTGCCCTGACCTGCTGTATTTTCGATAACCGCAGTGACTCCCTGCGTTTTATTGAGAGCGATGTTGATAGATTCTGCAATTCGTGTCAGGCATTTATCCACCTCTATCTTATTGAGATGGCTGCCAGGATGGAAATTCAATAAATCAATACCCAGTTGTTCACAACGTTGCATTTCATCAATAAAAGCCAGCCTGGACTTTTCCAGTGCTTCAGTGTCTGGGTGACCAAGATTTATCAGATAACTGTCATGAGGGAGAATTTGCCGGCTACCAAATCCATAGCGCTCACAATTTTCTTTAAATTTATCGATAATATCAGTGGCTAAAGGTGGTGCGTTCCACTGGCGCTGGTTTTTGGTAAACAAGGCAAAAGCAGTAGCTTTTAATTCGTGTGCCCGGATAACTGCCTGATCGACGCCGCCGGCAGCGCTGACGTGGGCTCCAATAAATTTCATCATTCTTCTCCTTCCTGTTTACACCATTTTGACATGGTTCAATCGCTCATTGAAGCTTAAGGACGAAAAGGTCATAGGTTGTTGCAGCGCCTCAATGCACATGTTCCAATCAACCAAACCAATATTGAACACCCAGATTTATCGAGAATCCACCAACCATTAGCCATATAAATAAAATCAGGGCCAGTAAAATGGGTTTAAATCCAGCCTGACGGATGGCACTTACATGGGTGGTTAAACCTAGTGCAACCATTGCCATGGCAAGCATAATAGTATCAATCTGAATCAGATAACTCACTATTATGGTAGGTAACAAATCGAAAGAGTTAACACCCGCTATTGCAATGAAAATCACAGCAAACCAGGGAATGGTAATGGGCGTTCTCTTTTGGTTTTTCTCTCTATTTTTTGCACCGGCCCGGCTGATGTAACTGGATAATAACAACAAGAATGGTGCCAGCATCATCACTCTAATCATCTTGCTGATAACCGCTGCGTTCTCTGCTTGATCATCAATAGCATGACCAACAGCAACAACCTGGGCAACTTCGTGAATGGTGGAGCCTGTAAAGATACCGAAAGCTTCTTGAGTCAATGGGATCCATTGATAATGCTCATTGAGCTGATAAAACCATGGATAAATGAAAATAGCGATAGTCCCGAAGATGACAACTGTTGACACCGCAACAGCAACTTTACTGGCGGGGGCATTCACAACCGGCTCTGTTGCCATAATGGCCGCTGCACCGCAAATACTGCTGCCGGCACCAATCAGTATTGAGGTTTGCTTATCTAATCCAAAGAGTGATTTGCCCAGCCAGATTGCAATAAAGAAAGTCGAAGATAACATAATAGCGTCAATCAACAGGCCAGTAGTACCTACATCGGCAATTTGCTGAAATGTCAGACGGAAGCCATAAAGAATAATGCCTGCCCGCAGAAGATAATGTTTTGAGAAATGAACACCCTGATCACAATGAGATTTGAGTACAGGATAGAAGGTATTACCAGCAACGATGCCTGCAAGGATCGCCAGTGTCAGTGCGCCTAGCCCCATATTAACAAACCACGGGATATTTCCGGCGTATATTGAAATTGCCGTCAATATTGCCGCCAGCATGAGCCCTGGTATTAATTTCATACCGGGAATTAATGGTTGTTGACTGAGTTTTTCGTCATGAATGTCAGACATAGATATTTCTCACTTTGCTTATATGTTCTAAGTATAAGCATATAGCAAACCATTTTATCATTAAAATTGATAATATTTTTATGTATAATCAGAAAAAGTGGTAATAAAAAGAGGATTTTTGTTAAGTTGTTTATTGCTGTATAAAATTAAAACGATTTATTTTGACACCATATCTTGCGGGGCAATATGCATATCACACTGAGGCAATTGGAAGTTTTCACGGAGGTATTGAAAAGCGGTTCAACGACACAAGCTTCTCAGCAGTTAGCGCTATCTCAATCCGCAGTGAGTGCTTCATTAACGGATTTGGAAAGCCAGCTTGGCGTACAGCTTTTTGACAGGGTAGGAAAGCGGTTGGTGACTAATGAGCATGGACGTCTACTCTATCCCAAGGCTTTGGCATTGCTGGAACAGGTGGGGGAAATTCAGCAATTATTCAAACAAGAGATGGGGGCATTACGTATTGCCGCCAGCAGTACCATTGGTAATTATATGTTGCCGGAAATGTTGGCAGATTATCGTCAGGATTTTCCTGATACACCCTTGGAGTTAAACATCAGTAATACTCAGGATGTCATCAATTCTGTGTTGGAATTCCGTGTTGATCTTGGTTTGATAGAGGGTTCTTGTCACAGCCCTGAATTAATAACTCAGCTCTGGATGGAGGATGAGTTGGTTATTTTTTCTTCTCCTAAAAACCCGCTAGCGCAACAGAATCTGAAACTGGATGATTTAGCCAAAGCATCATGGATATTAAGGGAAAGGGGCTCGGGGACAAGAGAGGTGTTGGATCATCTGTTGTTTGCCCGCTTACCTGGGTTCAAGATTTTGATGGAGTTAGGAAATTCCGAAGCGATAAAACATGCGGTCAAATTTGGCATGGGGATTAGTTGCTTATCCAGACGGGTCGTTGCAGAGCAATTGGAAAATCATACTTTGCTGGAGTTGAAGGTGCCAGAATTGAAACTTTTCAGGATGTTGTACTTGATTCATCATCGGCAAAAGCACATGTCCAATACATTGCAAAAACTGCTTAATTATTGCCAGTGAATTTTATTTTTTGTTTAAAATTTAGAATTACCTGTATTACTTATAATTTTCTCTGAATTATGAAGGTATCTTATAACAGCGCTTCCTCGCTATTTTGACCGTGAGGATTTGTTACAATCCGCCATCAGACTTATTTGCAGCTAACAGGAACAGAATGTCTCAGCAACAAAGTGTTTCCCAGAAACCAGTAACGCAACATTTGCGCCGTGAATTGAAAGCACGGCATATGGCGATGATTGCCATTGGCGGATCGATAGGCACCGGGCTATTCGTGGCTTCAGGTGCGACGATTTCACAGGCAGGGCCTGGCGGAGCATTACTTTCCTATGCATTAATTGGCCTGATGGTTTATTTCCTGATGACCAGCTTGGGGGAATTGGCTGCTTATATGCCTGTCTCCGGTTCTTTCTCAACTTATGGTTCTAAATATGTTGAAGAAGGATTTGGTTTCGCCCTTGGCTGGAACTACTGGTACAACTGGGCGGTGACTATCGCTGTGGATTTGGTTGCTGCTCAGTTGGTGATGAACTACTGGTTACCCGATATGCCGGGCTGGATCTGGAGCGCGCTATTCCTCGCACTGATTTTCTTGTTGAATTTTATTTCAGTGAAGGGTTTTGGCGAGGCTGAATATTGGTTCTCTTTGATTAAAGTCAGCACAATTATTGTTTTTATTGTGGTCGGATTACTGATGATAACCGGTATCATGAAAGGTGCGGAAGGTGCCGGATGGCATAACTGGACCGTTGGTGATGCGCCTTTTGCCGGTGGCTTTTCCGCTATGATTGGTGTGGCAATGATAGTTGGATTTTCTTTCCAGGGAACTGAACTGATTGGTATCGCTGCGGGTGAATCCAAAGATCCAGAAAAAAATATTCCCCGCGCAGTACGTAAAGTATTTTGGCGTATTCTGCTGTTCTATATTTTTGCGATCCTGATTATCAGCCTGATCATTCCTTATACTGATCCAAGTTTGCTTCGTAATGAGGTAGGAGATATCAGTGTCAGTCCGTTTACGCTGGTATTTGAAAATGCCGGTTTATTATCAGCTGCGGCTGTGATGAATGCTGTTATTTTGACAGCGGTGTTGTCTGCCGGTAACTCAGGTATGTATGCCTCTACCCGTATGTTGTTCACACTGGCAAAAGAAGGCAAGGCCCCAAAGATTTTTGGAAAATTATCCAAAGGGGGTGTACCACGTAATGCCTTGTATGCAACAACGGTTGTTGCTGCTTTGTGTTTCCTCAGTTCTATGTACGGTAACCAGACCGTCTATTTGTGGCTGTTGAACACCTCGGGTATGACAGGTTTTATTGCTTGGTTGGGGATTGCTATCAGCCACTATCGTTTCCGCCGTGGTTACGTTGCTCAGGGTCTGGATTTGAGTAAACTGCCGTATCGTTCAGGGTTTTTCCCGGTTGGTCCAATCTTTGCGTTTATTCTGTGTCTGACCATCACATTAGGGCAGAATTATCAGGCATTTCTGCAAGATAAAATTGACTGGTATGGTGTAACTGCAACTTATGTGGGTATTCCACTATTCCTGTTGATTTGGTTTGGTTATAAGTTGGTGAAGAAAACCCACTTTATTAAATATAACGAGATGAAATTTCCTGATATCACAAATAAGAGAATTTGACCACGTTAAATGATGATTAACAGGCTGGCATGGGAAAGATGTCAATTCGGCATGGTTTTACGGGTTTTTTAATTCGATTCACGATTGATTTATTATTATCTTAACGTTTATTTATTGGAGTAAATAAAAAGTTATTGATAGAAATCAGAGAAGCCGCCCGTTTTGTAACCGAATGGGTGGTTTTTTATTTTTCATAGGGTTAGTCGTGAAATTAGTTACACAATTTACTAAAATCTGTGTAAATCATATTGATAATTATTCTCGTTTGCTTTATTGTTAGCGCCATAATTATTAATATGAACGGGGCTAGCAAAGTGAAATTTGTATCTCGATCTATTGCAAAGAGTATTAATATCAGCCTATTGGCAGGTTCAGCAGTCATGGCAAGCTTCGCGTCATGGGCAGAAACGGTTACTGATGTAGCTGGTCGCACTGTTGAAGTTCCTGAAAATATAAACCGTATTTTGTTGGGTGAAGGCCGTTTGTTTCATGCTGTCGCTTTACTTGAAGGGGATAAACCCTTGGCTCGTATTGCGGGTTGGCAAGGTGATTTCCGCAAATTGGATCCACAGTCCTATGCTGTCTATAAAGCTAAATTTCCTGAGATTGACAAGATCCCTTTGATTGGTAACACCAGTGCTGACAGCGTTAGCGCTGAAAAAGTGTTAACTCTCAATCCGGACATTGCTATTTTTGGCTTATCCGGTCATGGCCCTGGTAAAAACAGTGAATTAGTTACCCAGCTTGAAAAGGCAGGTGTTCCGGTTGTTTTTGTTGACTTCCGTACCGAGCCGTTAAAAAACACGCTGCCGAGCATTCGTATGCTGGGTAAAGTATTGCACCGTGAAAAACAAGCGGCAGAGTACGCTGATTTTTATGAGAAAAATGTCAAGCTGGTCACTCAAATCACCAGTAAAATTCCGGAAGAGAAAAAGCCAACCGTATTTATCGATTTGAGAGCTGGCGCGTTTGAAGACTGCTGTGGGACGGCCGGTAATGGTAATCTGGGTAACTTTATCGATCTGGCTGGTGGTAAAAATATTGCCAAAGGTGTTCTGCCAGGCGCGCTTGGCAACATGAACCTCGAAAAAGTTATTGCTGCTGATCCTTATATTTACATCGCCAGTGGTGCAAAAGCGCCAGACAGCAATGAACCGGGTGTAAAACTGGGGGCGCAATCAACAACTGAACTGGCAAAAGCCAGTCTGAAAACAATGACTGAACGCAAAGGTATCAGCTCGTTGACTGCGGTTAAAGAGGGCAGAGATTATGCTATTTGGCATAACTACTACAACTCTCCATATAACGTGATAGTTGCTCAGGTATTTGCCAAGTGGTTCTATCCTGAACAGTTTGCAGATTTAGATCCACAAAAGACACTGAATGAATTACACAGTAAATTCCTGGCGATTGAGCCATCAGGTGTTTACTGGGTCAGTGAGAAGTGATCAGTAGGATAGGTAACAGAAATAATGAGTACCACAACCGAGCTTATGCCAACGGTGAAACAACAATCAGATGACAGCGGTGTAAAAGCCCATTATCAACATATTTTACGCCGCCGTATCGTGATGATGATGTTCATCTTCCTGGTTATCGGTGCTTCCTTGGTCTTGGATTTTACTATAGGGCCTTCAGGTTTATCTTTGCAGTCTCTCTGGCAGACTTTAGTGTCGCCAGAGAGTATGGATGCGGGTACACGGGTCATTGTCTGGGATATCCGTTTACCCTACGCCTTGATGGCGGTGGTGATCGGCCTGTCTCTTGGGCTGGCTGGTGCTGAAATGCAGACAATTCTGAATAATCCATTGGCAAGCCCCTTCACTTTAGGTGTTTCTCAGGCGGCTGCGTTTGGTGCTGCGCTGGCCATCGTGTCAGGTATTGGTATTCCGGGCGTACCTGACCAATGGCTCATCTCTGCGAATGCCTTCATTTTTGCTTTGTTGGCAGCGTTGTTGTTGGATGCCATTACCCGTTGGACAAGGGTTGCTACTGCCGGAGTGGTATTATTTGGTATTGCATTGGTCTTTACTTTTAACGCACTGGTTTCCATGATGCAGTTTATTGCAACTGAAGATACTCTTCAGGGGCTGGTACTCTGGACAATGGGTAGCCTTGCCAGAGCAACCTGGATAAAACTGGGTGTTATGTTGCTGGTATTTGCAGTTATTTTTCCGATTTCAATGATGAATTCCTGGAAACTGACAGCGTTGCGCTTGGGGGAAGATCGTGCAATCAGTTTTGGTATTGATGTTCGTCGTCTGCGCTTGGGTACATTATTACGCATCAGTATTCTTTCTGCTTTAGCGGTTGCATTTGTTGGACCAATTGCCTTTATCGGTTTGGTCGCGCCACATATTGCCCGCTTGGTGTTTGGTGAGGATCACCGCTTCTATTTGCCTGCCAGTGCGCTGATTGGAGCGTTGGTGTTGTCTATGGCATCCATTGCTTCGAAGAACCTGATCCCAGGTGTCATTATTCCAGTTGGGATAGTTACCGCATTGGTTGGGGTTCCATTCTTCCTTAGCATAATTTTACGCCATAGGGGGAATGTATGAATCAGGGATTAACGATTAATAATTTTTGCGCGGGCTATCCGAAAAATCCCGTCATTGAAAATCTGAATGTTTCAGCATTATCCCGTGGAAAAATTACGGTATTACTAGGGCCAAATGGCAGCGGAAAATCAACACTTTTGCGTTCTTTGGCTGGATTAAATCGCGCCAGTGGGCAGCTTTGGCTTGATGGTCAGGATTTGATGAAAATGAATTTTGCCCAGCGCGCAGAAAATGTGGTTTATTTGCCACAAAGTTTGCCTGCTGGTGTTCATTTACATGTGTTGGAATCCATTATTGTTGCGCAGCGGGCATCCGGTGGGTGTCATTCTGAAACCAGTGAAGAAGAAGTGATGTCTTTGTTACGTCAGTTGGGGATTGAACATCTGGCGTTATGTTATTTGGATCAATTATCCGGTGGTCAAAAACAGTTAGTCGGATTGGCGCAATCGTTAATTCGTAAACCAACATTGTTATTATTAGATGAACCCTTAAGCGCACTGGATTTAAATTATCAATATCATGTTATGGATTTGGTTGCACAAGAAACATATCGTCGTAATATTATTACAGTAGTAGTGGTACATGATATTAATATTGCTTTGCGCCATGGTAACCATGTATTAATGTTACAAAAAGGGAATTTAATTGCGGAAGGCGTTCCTGAACAAGTTATTACACCGGATAGTCTGGCACAAGTTTATGGTGTCAGAGGCCGAATTGAATACTGTTCTCAGGGTGTCCCGCAGGTATTGATTGATGGATTGGTTTCCAAGTTAGCCAGTTAGAGTCTATTGTAACTTATTGTTTTAAAATATGTTGTTGATAAACTGTGGGCATGGGCAGAGCATAGAAAACGGAACGTAATTATATAGTATATGAGGAATGAGTTATTTCGCTCATAGTATAATGCATTTAAAAACCGCTATTTTTATCTGGGTAATGTTCAGGGCCACTCTTTATTTATTGCAAAGAAAGGTAAATATAAAATAATTTAATTAGAATTGATAGGGAATATTTCCTTATATTTTATAGTAATAAAATGTAAAGGGATATAATAAAAAAATAATAAAACCATACAGAGGTGAGTGTTTTTTCCCTCATTGCTTGAGTATATGTTAATTATCCATCTTATAAATTAATAAAACATAATTATATTTCTTGGAGAATCGGGAATGGGTGTTTTTAATAAAAGAAAAATCGCATTAGGGGTTATTGCTGCCATCTCATCGGGTTCTGTTTTTGCGGCCAGTAGCAGTAATGACACCATTGTTGTGACTACAGCATCAGGCTTCCAACAGAAAATTGAAGATGCACCAGCGTCTATTTCTGTGGTGAGCCGTGAACAATTAGAAACCAAAGCTTATCGTGATGTGACTGATGCATTGAAAGATGTGCCAGGTGTTGTTGTTACGGGTGGCGGCAGTAGCAGTGATATTAGTATTCGTGGTATGGCGTCTAAATACACCATGATGCTGGTTGATGGTAAGCGTGTTGATACCCGTAATACCCGCCCAAACAGTGATGGTTCCGGTATTGAGCAGGGATGGTTGCCGCCGCTGGCTGCTATTGAACGCATTGAAGTAATACGTGGTCCTATGTCCTCTCTGTATGGTTCTGATGCGATGGGGGGCGTGATTAACGTTATTACCCGTAAGGCGCAGAAAGAGTGGAAAACCAGTCTTCGTGCTGATACCACTTTAACTGAACGTAAAAATTCGGGTAACAGCCATCAGAGTAGCATTTATGCAGCAGGCCCAATAATTGATGGACTATTGGGATTAAAAGTGCATGGACTGTATTCTCACCGCCGCGAAGATAAATTTATTGGCGGCTTTAACAAGCAGGAAATGCGCAACGGTTCAGCAACTTTTTCTCTGACACCTGATGAACAGAATACTTTTGATTTCGTAGCGGGTCGCTATGAGCAGGATCGTGATTCAACTATCGGTAAGACGCGTGAATGCACGCCAAGATCTTGTGATGATAATATAAATCGCTATAAACGTAATAATTATTCTATCACTCATAATGGCAACTATGACTTTGGTACCATAAATACCTACATTCAGCGTGACGAGTCACGTAACCCTGGCCGTGACATGAAATATAATGAGACGGTATTTAATAATCATTCAGTCTTCATACTGGATGATCATACAGTAAGCATTGGTGGTCAGTATCGTTATGAAGATTTGCGAGATGATGGTAACCAATTGCCTTCAGCAAGCGATGTGAATAAATTAACTCGCTGGAGTTGGGCGTTGGTTGCTGAAGATGAGTGGCAAATGACTAATGATTTTGCTCTGACTGGCGGCATCCGTATGGATAAAGACGAAAACTTTGGTGCTCACTGGACGCCTCGTTTGTATGGCGTGTGGCATGTGGATGAACAATGGACGATTAAAGGTGGTGTCTCCACGGGTTATCGCTCACCAGATCTGCGTCATGTAGCTCCAAATTGGGGGCAAGCAACGGGTGGCCGTTTCTTGAAAGGCATGATTTTAGGCAATTCAGATCTTAAGCCAGAGAAAACTGTTAGTGAAGAAATTAGTGTTATCTGGAACAATCAGGATAACTTTAATATTGGTGTAACTGTTTTTAATACAGATTTTAAAGACAAGATCACTGAAATTAGAGATTGCGATAAAGGCAGCGCTAAACCATGTGCTCCAGTTAATGGAGTAACTTATGACTTTATTAGTAAACGTGAGAACGTTGATAAAGTAAATATGCATGGTGTGGAGGCGACAATGAACTGGGATATCATCGAAGACTGGTCGTTGACAGCAAACTACACTTATACTGATTCAGAGCAAAAAAGCGGGGATTTCAAAGGGAAAGCACTGAACAAAACGCCTAAACATATGGCAAATGCGACTTTGAACTGGCAGACTTTACCGGAAATGCAAACCTGGACGCGCGTTAACTTCCGCGGCAAAACTTCGGATTACTTGTCACGTACCCGTATGGACAAGGGAACTCCCTCCTATACTTTTGTAGATATTGGTGCCAGCTATAATCTGACTAAAGAGTTACGTGTGTTAGGTGGGGTATACAACGTATTTGATAAACGCGTTACGGAAGAAAATTATGGGGCACAACTGGATGGTCGTCGCTATAACATTGGCATCACCTATGACTTCTGATAAATAACTTTTATTCAATGTGTCGCTGACCCCTTGCCTGCTTTTGGCTGGGGGTTTTGTTTTTTACTTAACCCGCAAAAACTGGGTGGCAATCCATTTTGTGTTGTGCTACAACTTAATACATGTCAAAAGAATGTATAAGACATAGTTAAATTCCATAGCGTGACCAATTTTGTGTGGTAAAAAATATGGACTTTTAGTGCGGTGACTATTGCTATTTCAAGTCTTCAAGTGCAGAATTCGCCCACTGGAAAATAACTGATGCGTTTATATGTGTCGGTTATTTTTTTTGCTTAGACTTATTTTTTACTATACTAGAGGCCGGACTCTGAGCCGGATAGATAATTGGCCCACGAGCAACCATAACAAGAATCGGTTGCCGTAATGAGGAACGCTAATATGGAGCAATTATTCTCTTTCGCACTTGTGCCAATTGGCGCAAGCTGCTGTGTTGATGACTACGGAGCGTTGAGCTCTGCGTATAATCCAGCCTCTAATTCCACTGCCTATAGGCAGAAGCGAAGTCTTCCCAGTAACTGTCGATTAAGTAGTACCGTAACACGAATCGAAGTTATGGGAGGTTTCGCTCATGTCGCATAATACTGCAATTCCAATTGGCACCAACCAAACTGGTGCGAACAATCGTGTTCAACTCAGAAAAACACTGACCTTAGTTCAGGTGGTGATGATGGGGCTTGCTTATCTGCAACCTACGACCATCTTTGATACTTTCGGGATTGTTTCTGGCTTGACTGATGGTCATGTAGCAACATCTTATGCTATTGCTTTGATCGCAATTCTGTTTACTGCCCTGAGCTACGGGAAATTGGTAAAACGTTTCCCTTCTGCCGGGTCTGCATACACTTACGCACAAAAATCCATCAGCCCTCATGTTGGCTTTATGGTGGGTTGGTCATCATTGCTGGACTATTTGTTCATGCCAATGATAAATATCTTGTTGGCGAAAATTTATCTCCAGGCCATTTTTCCCAGCGTAGATCCGTGGATCTTCGTTGTAGGTTTGACATTGCTAATGACAGTTTTTAACCTGCGTGGTATTAACGTTGTTGCTAATCTCAACACCGGTATTGTTATTGTTCAGGTTGCAGTTATGTTTGTATTCGTGGGCTTGTTGATCCACGGTGTATACAATGGAGAAGGTGTTGGAACTTTATGGAGCGCAAGACCATTTACTTCTGAAGATGCCCATCTAATCCCGATGATTACCGGGGCAACGATTTTGTGTTTTTCGTTCCTGGGATTCGATAGCATTAGCACGTTGTCCGAAGAGACGCCGAATGCAGGCAAAGTGATCCCGAAAGCGATCTTCCTGACGGCATTAATCGGCGGCATCATCTTTATTATGGTTTCTTATTTCTTACAGCTCTATTTTCCTGATATCTCTCGGTTCAAGAACCCGAATGAAGCCCAGCCAGAAATTATGCTGTATGTAGCGGGTACTTTATTTCAGTCCATCATTATGGTGTTCTCTTGTGTCACCGTTTTGGCTTCTGGTATGGCGGCTCACGCAGGTGTTTCCCGTCTGCTTTATGTTATGGGGCGTGATGGTGTGTTTCCTGAGAAAGTATTTGGCTATGTGCATCCGAAATGGCGAACTCCAGCAATCAACGTATTGCTGGTCGGTCTTGTCGCGTTGTCTGCAATGACCTTTGATCTGGTTACTGCAACGGCTCTGATTAACTTTGGTGCGCTGATAGCGTTCACCTTTGTAAACTTGTCGGTCATCTCTCAGTTCTATATTCGTGAACGTCGTCACCGTACACTGAAAGATACAATCAACTTCCTGGTATTACCGGTGATTGGGGCTTGTACTGTTGGTGTGCTGTGGATGAATCTGGAACAAAGTTCTATGGAGTTAGGGCTGACTTGGGGAGCAATTGGTTTGATTTATATGATATTCCTGACCCGCAGCTTCCGTCAGCCGATGCCTCAGTGTTCTGAAATGGTTTAGTCTCCGGTTTGAAAAAGAATAACGGCACCGAATTTGGTGCCGTTGTTTTTTGTGTTTCCTCTTGTAGTAATAATTCATAATAAGAATCTTAGGAAAAAAAACAGGGAGGCAGTTTGCAGATAAGAAAAATTTCAACGGTAGATGGAGAAAAACAATCTATGCTCTGAGAGGCGATTAAATTATAGAGGAAGAGACCATGAATGATGCAAAGACCTCTCAAAATCAACAATTCATCACTGCCTTGACCAATATTGTCGGTAAATCTCATATCCTGACTGCTCCCCATAAAACTGAACGTTATCGTAAAGGTTTTCGCTCTGGCCAAGGTGACGCTTTAGCTGTGGTATTTCCTGGTTCGCTGGTGGAACAGTGGCGTGTGTTTAAAGCCTGCGTTGAAGTAGATAAAATCATCTTGATGCAAGCGGCCAACACGGGTTTGACCGAAGGCTCTACTCCAAATGGTAAGGATTACGACCGCGACATAGTGATCATTAGTACATTGCGCATGAATAAAATACAGATCCTGAAACAGGGTAACCAAGTAGTTGCACTGCCTGGCAGTACATTGTGGCAACTTGAACGTGCCCTGAAACCACTGGGACGCGAGCCGCATTCTATTATCGGCTCTTCCTGTATTGGTGCTTCTGTGATTGGTGGTGTTTGTAATAACTCCGGTGGCTCTCTAGTTCATCGTGGGCCAGCTTATACTGAAATGGCGTTGTACGGATGGGTTAATGAACGTGGTAAACCAGAATTGATTAATCATCTGGGTATCTATTTGGGAGAAACACCGGAAGAGATCCTCTCTTGTCTGGAAGAACAACGTTACAGTGAGCAAGATGTAGAGTATGGTCAGCGTAAAGCGTCTGATTGTGAGTATGCGCAACGAGTACGTGATATAAATGCTGATACACCATCTCGTTTTAATTCTGACGAACGCCGTCTGTTCGAAGCCTCAGGATGTGCAGGTAAATTGGCTGTGTTTGCGGTCCGGCTTGATACTTTCCCGGCAGAGCCATTGTCTCAGGTATTTTATATTGGCACTAATCAAACTGACGTATTGGCGGAATTGCGGCGTCATATATTAGCGAATTTTCGTCATTTACCGGTGGCGGGTGAATATATGCACCGGGATATTTTCGATATTGCAGAAATTTACGGTAAAGATACTTTTATTATGATTGATAAGTTTGGCACTGATAAGATGCCGGCTTATTTTACCTTGAAAGGACGAATGGACGCTATTTTCAACAAGGTCCCATTTTTACCTTCCCATTTGATAGATCGCATAATACAAGGGTTGAGTCGCTTATTTCCTCCCCACTTGCCTAAGCGTTTGAAAGAATATCGACATCGTTTTGAGCACCATTTGATATTGAAAATGTCTGGTGATGGTGTTGAGGAAGCCAAAAATTGGCTGGAAAGTTATTTCAGCCGAGCAGAGGGCGCATTCTTTGCCTGTACGCCGGAAGAAGGGGCTAAAGCGTTCCTACATCGTTTCTCCGCTGCCGGTGCGGCGATTCGTTATCATGCTATGCATAGCAATGAAGTGGAGAATATCCTTTCGCTTGATATCGCTCTGCGCCGTAATGATCGTGAATGGTTTGAACAATTACCACCGGAGTTTGATGATGTATTAGTGCACAAGCTTTATTGTGGACACTTTATGTGCCATGTGTTTCATCAGGATTATATTGTGAAGAAAGGCGTGGATGTATATGCACTGAAAGAAAGAATGATGGAACTTCTTGATCAACGAGGTGCGGAATACCCGGCAGAACATAATGTGGGACATCTGTATCAGGCTAAACCTCATCTCAAGGCTTTTTACCGGATTGCCGATCCTACTAATACGCTCAACCCAGGAATTGGAAAAACATCCAAACTGAAAAATTGGGGCGGGGGATCTTAATGTTAATATTCTCAGCATTTATAACACGATGCTGATGCTAAAAAAGTTTAAATCTGTCAGGATTGATGAAAATTATCCTGTTAGAAAGAAAGGCGAGTGTGTAGCTCGCCATTCTATGTTTGTCCACTTATTTGTTTAATTACCCAGCCAGTTCCGCTGCATATTCCATTAGTGCTTTAAGTTGACGGCATTTTTCTTCGTTGCCTTGGTGTTCAATAAAGAGCTGTTCAATGATAAAGATATATTCACTGAGTCTGTCTTGAGTTAATACATCTTGACGGTGACGCAACCAGCTTTGTTGTTCATCATCAGTCAGAGTCGCAGGGTAGTTTCTGGCACGGTAGCGGAATAACAGCGTTTTAATCCTTGGATCCTGAAAAGTCAGATCAAGCGCAGGCAAATTCTGAGGTAATGTTTCACGAATAATATTCATCGCTGTTTTATCTGCATCACTAAAAAAGCCATTATACAGTTGAGCGTCAACATTATCTGATTCAGGGAAAGGCTCAGCCTCAGCAAAGAGTTCGACAACTTTCTCTCTGATTTGTGGATTATTTCGTAGGATAGTTAGATTTTTTTCACAATGATCACGATCCAATTTAAGACGTTGAGCATCTTCTGTTCTCAACGTGTTATCAGGTGCGATTATCGGACACTTATTAATATGAACCAATTTGACAGGAACTGATGGCTGATTCGGCTGCAATTCATCATGGCGGGTATACAAACGTTCACGTAAAGCATCTGCATCCAGTTCCAATAATGGTGAAATATCTTTGGTCAAATCGCACATGATAACGGCATTCCGGTTTATTGGATGCCATGCCAAAGGAGCAACCAAACTGGTATTACTACGGGCAGCGCCAAACATACCGGAAACATGAACCAATGGTTTCATTTGAGGAATATCGATGAGATTGCTGACTTTCTGTTTATTTCTTAACTGAAAGAAATAATTGAACATTTTAGGTTGAGCTTGTTTAAGCAATTTTGCCATTGCAATCGTGGCGTAAACATCGGACATTGCATCGTGAGCTTGTAGATGCTCAACATTATTTGCTTTAGTCAAATGCTCCAGTTTAAAGCTGGGCAGACCATCGTCATTCTTGGGCCAGATAATACCTTCGGGGCGCAGAGCATAACAGGCCCGTAATACATCCAGCAAATCCCAACGGGAATTCCCTTTTTGCCAGCTATAAGCGTAGGGATCATAAAAATTACGGTAAAAAATATTCCGGCTGACTTCATCATCAAACCGGATATTGTTATAACCGAGGATGCAGCTATTCGGTACACTGAATACGTTGTGAATTTGCCGGGCAAATTCCGCTTCATTAACCCCTTTTTCCCGTGCAACCTGAGGCGTAATGCCTGTGATCATGACCGCTTCCGGTTGAGGGAGATAATCATCGGCAGGTAAACAGTAAATAACTAATGGCTCTTCAATAATATTGAAATCCATATCAGTGCGGACACCGGCAAATTGAGCGGGTCTGTCCAATGCAGGATGTTTACCGAAAGTTTCGTAGTCATGAATGTAGAAAGTGGGTTGTTCGCTGCTATTTTTCATTGTTGTTCAATGTCCAATGAGGTTAATTATTTGTTTTTTCTGCTTTTTAGAGAGGGGAATGATATTTTGCCCAGAAATATGGGTAATTATTGCTTACTATCTTAGAGAATCCATATGATTGCAATATCATATCCATATTTTCCTACTTTCTGCGCTACGATGGGATGTCAGTTATTAACATTTTTGGGGCTTGGAATAAATTATTGTATGTTTTTAGAACATTTATCCTTGACAATATTGATCTGCCTACTGCAATATGCATTAAAGTATTGAAATGATAAATGAGGTGAATATGTCAAATTTAATTTATTTAACGGTTAAAGGTCAAAACCAAGGGTTAATTTCTGCGGGTTGTGGCAGACAATCCCGAACTTATATATGTCATTAAGGAGAAGGTAACTTGGATTTACTCTATTTCTTGGTTGAGAGTAAAATGGAGCCATATGTCAGAGCATTAGAGGTGTATGAAGAAAATCGTAGTTTATTTAATGAATTTTCCGCAGGACTGGATAAATGATAATGACGATAATAAGTATATTGATGAAAATCGTGATGCATCTAATACAAGGGTTAGCTGTTAGTGTTGGCACAATTTCAATTGGTGGATTAATCTATTTTACACTAATGTCAACATTAGAAAATCGATATCAGTATGCGATAGTTGCAGGTACATGCTTGGCGTTTTCTGCTTTTATTTTCTACATCACAGAAAAAATAAAAGAAAAATGTGGGTTATTCCATTAGATTATGAAAAATGGTTCATTAAGCTTGGCGGATCTGTAACATTTACTGCGACCTTGTGGGGTGTCAGTATCCAGGACGATCTATACTTCTAAGGAATTAGCTCAAACAAACCCGAACTTATATATGTTATTAAGGAGAGAGGGTAACTTGGATTTACTCTATTTCTTGGTTGAGAGTAAAATGGAGCCATATGTCAGAGCATTGGAAGCGTATGACGAAAATCGAGGTTTATTTAATGAAATATTTGATGAATTCTCTGTAGGGCTAGATAAATGAAGATAGTAAGCATATTGATGAACACTGTAGTGCATATAGTACAAGCAGTAATTGGTACTCTGTGTGTATTTTTTGTCATGGGTTTAGTCTACTTTACACTGATGTCAACATTAGAAAATCGATATCAGTATGCGATAGTTGCAGGTACATGCTTGGTATTTTCTGTTTTTTTTTACTATATAACAGAAAAAATAAAAGAAAAATGTAGATTGTTTCATTAAGTTTATAATTAACAGGTAGATTCACATATTAAGGGTTATTCTTTGCCAGAATATAAATTTTTCCTTCTAATGACGCAATAATTCTTGTTTGATAATTACTGCCATTATAGTGCCAAATGGAATAATTTCATTTTATATTTTGAAGTAGGTAGTGATTTATTGTCGTTACTTTTCTAAATTTCCTGCAAAATCTTTTAAGGATTTCCCTATTATTGAGATACTATCACGGTAACCTATAAATACCGTCTATCTTTTATCAGATTAGTAGCCTTAAGCTCTATTGTTAAGAATAATAGAATCAGTGCTTTCTACTCGTTATTTGCTGATGGATTAGGTCGTTAATCTCACCAGCAAACGCAATGTGAAAAAAATGGCAGGAGATAGGATCCTGTTATGTTTGGTTTTTTTAAGGATAATTTAGCCCTTGAAAATGTTCATTCATTAACTCAATATATTTATCGTTTAAGCCTGTTTCATATTGAATTCTTTCAAGTAAATTCTCTCTATTGACACTATAAAATGGTCTAATAGAAAGGCCATTTTGGGGATGGATTATTTTTATAATCGGAATCTTGGTTTTACGTGTGTAACCAAAGGAAATTTCATATCCATCTAAATCAAAAGGAATTTTTTTCATCACTTAACCTAATTGCCTTCACATTTTTCATCAATTTAAATAATGTTTCGTTAATAAGGAATCTTTTATTTTATTATTAAGATGAATGTCACAAATATAGTGTATTTTTCAATGCATTTGA